>JAVMKH010000228.1:0-9335 GCA_031732935.1 Candidatus Contendibacter sp. | reverse complement strand
ACGCCGGCGCCGAGGAAGGCCATCACGCCGGTGCCCAGCGCCCACAGCGTGGCGGCTTTGTTCGGATGCTCGCGGCGGATCCAGTAGTAGTGATGGCCGGTGCCGATGATGCCGGTCACCAGGGTCAGGGTGATGATCACGTACAGCCATTTCTCGATCACCTCGCGGTCCACGCCGGTAATCTTGAGCAGCACGAAACCGAGGATGGCGCCCAGGATCAATTCCCACACGCCCTCGACCCAGAGATGCACCACCCACCACCAGAAGTATTTGTCCTTGACCAGGTTGGATGGATTGTAGAAGGCGAACAGGAACAGCACGGCCAACCCGACCAAGCCCATCAGCAAAATGATGGTGATGGCGGTCTTGCGGCCCTTGAGGATGGTCATGCCGATGTTGTATAGGAAGGCCAGTGCCACCACCACGATGCCGAGTTTGGTGAGCAGGGGTTGCTCCAGAAATTCGCGGCCCATGGTGGCCAAGATGTTGTTGCCGGTCATGTCAGCCAGAGTAGCGTAGGGCACCATGAGATAGCCGACGATGGTCAGCGCGCCGGCCACCAGGAACACCCAGAACAGCAAATGCGCCAACAACGGGCTGTGCAGTTCGGTTTCGGTCTCTTCCGGCACCAGGTAGTAGGCCGCGCCCATGAAGCCGAACAGCAGCCAGACGATCAGCAGGTTGGTGTGGACCATGCGAGCGATGTTGAAGGGAATGGCCGGAAACAGAAAATCGCCGACCACGTATTGCAGGCCCAGAATCAGGCCGAACAAGATTTGTCCGACGAACAGGGCAATGGCCGCGATGAAGTAAGGCTTGGCCACCGCCTGGGATTGATATTGCAATTGCATGATAGCCTTGTCCTCCGGGGTGTGCTTCGGTTCAGCCTTCGATATTCGGGGGCCATTTCTCGGTGTTGATTTCCGAGGTCCATTTCAGGAACGCCACGATGTCGTCCAGTTGCTGATCGCTGAAATTGAACTGCGGCATCTGCCGGCGCCCCGGCACCTTGGTGGGTTGCGCCTTGATCCAGGCCTTGATGAAATCCGGGCCGCGCCGCTTGTAGACGTTGCCCAGCTCTGGAGCGAAATACGCCCCCTCGCCGAGCAGGGTATGGCAACCGATGCAGTTGCGGGTCTCCCACAAATGTTTGCCGCGCGCGACCTCCGGGGCCGGGGTCGCGGTGGGAATTCGTCCCGGCAGTTTCCAGGTGGTGTGGAAGGTCAGGGCGAGAAACAGCAGCACCGAGAACAGCGTGCCGCCATAGAAGATGTTCCGCGCCATGGATTTGGTGAAGAATGCGCTCATGAAAACCTCTTCTCAACGAGAGTGCGAACCACCCTGATTAAGTCCAATCAAGTGGAGACGATAACCATGTTCCAGGAACAGCGGATTTTGTGCCTTGACAAAGGTCAAGGAATGCTTGTCTCGTGCTTGGCACAATCACCGCCAGTGCTTTGAATTTGCAGGAGGAAGGCATGACCACGATCACCGAATTCCTGGCCGCCGAACATCGCGCTTGCGATGACGGGTTCGCCGCCACCGAGGATGCGGCCCACGCGGGTGATCTGACCCGCTGTCGCGCGAATTTCCAACGGTTTCTGGCCGCGATGGAACACCATTTTCAAAAGGAAGAAGCGATGCTGTTTCCCGCTTTCGAGCAGGCGACCGGCAACACCATGGGGCCGACGCGGGTGATGCGGCTGGAACACCAACAGATGCGGGAAACGCTCGCCGAAATGAGCGGCGCGCTCGCCGGTGGCGACCTAGAGAATTTTCTGGGCCAGGCGGAAGCGCTCCTGATCCTGATGCAGCAGCACAACATCAAGGAGGAGCAGATGTTGTACCCGATGTGTGATCGGTTTCTCGGCGGGGCTGTCGGGTCGGTGATCCAAGCCCTGCGCGATCTTCCAGCGGGTGGGTTGCCATGAGCGAGTCCAACGTCATCGTGGTGGACGGGCGAGGACTGGAACCGCCGGAACCGATGGAAAAGATTTTGGCGGCGTTGGACGCGCTAAAACCGGGGCAACACGTGCGGTTCCTGATCCACCGTCAGCCCTATCCGCTTTACGATATTCTGCGCCGTTATCACTATCGCTACGAAACCACGGCGGTCGCCGATGGTCATTTCGAAGTTCTGATTTGGCCGCCATGAATTCGGCTGGGCTGTCGCTCGAACAGGCACCGCCTTTCAGTGTACCGCTACGGTTTTTTCTGACCGCGCCCTGGTTTTTGGTGTTGGCGGCGGCGTTGCTGGCATGGCGAGGGCCGGAGGTTTTCGCCAGCCGCTGGCTGCCGGCTACCCTGGCGCTGACCCATCTGCTGACCCTCGGCTTCATGGCGCAGGTCATGCTGGGCGCGCTGCTGCAAATGTTGCCGGTGGTGGTGGGCGTGGTCGTGCCTCGCCCCCGACTGGCGGCGGCGTTGATTCATATTCCCCTGACGCTGGGCGCATTGGCCTTGGCCGTTGCCTTTCTGAACGGTAGTCCCGCCTGGTTTCAGGGCGCCCTGGGATTGCTCGGCTTGGGCTTTGGCACGGCTTTGATCGCTGTGCATCTCGCCGTGTGGCGCGCGCCGGTGGTCAGCGGCACGGTCATCGCGCTGCGCTGCGCGTTGGGAGCGCTGGTGGTCACGGTCGGGCTGGGGCTAGCGCTGGGCGGTTTCTTTGGTTGGGGATTTTCGTTGCCGGTCGTGATCATGACCCACCTGCACACCGCCTGGGGTCTGGTGGGTTGGACGACGCTATTGGTGGCGGGCGTGGCCTATCAGGTGGTGCCGATGTTTCAGATCACGCCGCCCTATCCCTCGGCGTTCGTGCGTGGATTCGCGCCACTGATGGCGGTATTGCTAGTGGCGTGGTCGGTGTTGACGTTCGGTGATTGGGAGACAGCGGCGCGACTGACGGGCGCGGCGCTGGCGCTGGGCGTCGCGCTGTTTGCCGTGACGACGCTGCGCTTGCTGACCCAGCGCCGCCGCAAGATCGGCGATCCGACCCTGGCTTACTGGCGAACCAGCATGGCTAGCCTGCTGGCGGGCGCGCTGTTGTGGCTGTTGGCGCCGTGGGTCCCGGCCCTGGCGCAAGCACCGCAAGTCGAATGGCTGCTGGGCATTCTGTTGATTTTTGGCTTCGCGGTCGCCGTGATCAACGGGATGCTCTACAAGATCGTCCCCTTTCTGGCGTGGTTCCATTTGCAGGCACAACTGTTCCAGCGCGCGAAGGTTCCCACCATGAAGCAGTTGTTACCGGACGCGGCTGTCCGGCGGCAGTTTTGGGCCTATCTGGCGGCGTTGCTAACGCTTTTGGCCGCCGCTGTCTATCCAACCGTTTTTTCCTATCTCGCCGCGCTCGCGGTGGGCGTGACCGGCATTTGGCTGGGCGTCAATCTGTGGGCTGTGGGGTGGACTTATCGCCGCGTATTGCGAGATGGGTTGGCCGTGGCGCTAGTCACGGACAATGAGGCGATGCGGGGGTGAGGCTGGCGACTCCGATACGGTGGTTTGGCAACCTGATCCGGGCTTGAAACCCGACTGGGCCGTGCGCAGGGCCGTCGAGTTCCGCTGATTCGACGGTAGGCTGGGCCAGCGAAGCGTAACCCGCCGAAGCCACAGCCGAATCGGTGGGTTACGGGCGACGCCCTAACCCACCCTACGACATTGCGCAAAACCCGTCGAGAAGCGTATTACCCAAAGCGCCGCCGCGCTCGCCAGAGCAGGCCGCCGAATAACGCGCTGAGGAGCAGCAGCGCCCATTCGTGCAGGGTGGGAATCCCCGTCGTTCCATCCCCAGCGCCGGGCACGCCTGGCCCGCCCTGATCGACGATGGTGCGATTGGCGCTCAGGTCGTCGTCCCCCAGGCCCCCGTCGGTGATGCTGAAGCTGGCGGTGTTGCCGCCGATGGTCGCCGACAGCATGTACCAGTGCGGGGTGGGCTGACCGGGAGTCGGGCCGTATTTCCAATAAAGGGTCCCCGGTGGCAGTGCCGGGGCCGCCGGATAGGTGATGGTGAGGGTGACTGTTTCGCCAGGGTTGCAATTAGCGAGGGTGAAGCTGAAGAGACCGTGGGGGAAGGTATAGCCCGCCGGCGGGGGAGCCGGCACGCTGGCCACCGCCACGAATTGCGGGGTAGGGACGAAGCCGCAGGCGTTGCCGCCGCCGGTCACCGTGGCCGTGGCGTTGCCGGTCCCGGTGGCGGTGGGGCCGGTGAAGCTGGTGACGGCCGGCGCCAGCGTGTCGGTGTCGGTGGCCGAGTTGTTGCCGGCGTTGGAGTCGGTCGTCGTTGCGGTGATGGTGGCGGTGTTGCTCAGGGTGCCGGTGGCACTGACATCCACCGTGCAGGTGGCGGTGTAGGTGACGCTGGCCCCGGGCGGCAGGGTGATACCCGTGTCGTTGAGGTTGCCTGCCGTGGGGCCGGGGTCGTGACCGCTGGCGCCGCCAGCTACGACGGCGGTGGTCGAGCAACCGGTCAGGCTGGCCGGGAAGGTGTCGCTGACCGTCACGCCGGTGGCGGTGCTGGGGCCGGCATTGCTGGCCACGATCGTATACGTGGTCGAACCGCCCGGCGCGGCCGTGGTCACCCCGTCGGTCTTGGTGATGGACAGGTCGGCTTGCGGGGTCAGGGTATCGGTGTCGGTGGCCGAGTTGTTGCCGGGCGTGGGATCGGTGACCCCGCCGGGCGCCGCGACGGTTGCCGTGTTAGCCAAGCTGCCCGTCGCCGACGGCGAAATGTTGCAGCTTGCGGTGTAGGCCACCGAACCGCCCACCGGCAAGTTGACGGTATCGTTGAGATTGCCGGAACCCGCTGCGGTGCAAGTCCCGCCGCCCGCGCCGACGCACGTCCAAGTGCAGGTGAGACTGGCCGGAAAAGTGTCCGCCACTGTGGCGCCGTTCACCGCGTCCGGGCCAGTGTTGGTCACCGTGAGGGTGTAGATCACCGAATTGCCGGGTACCGCCGTCGTCACCCCGTCGGTCTTGGTGATGGCGAGATCGGCGGTGCTGGGGCCGATCTTGGCGACGAAGGCATCGAAGCCGGTGTTGTAGCTGAGATCCGGCCCGTTCAGCACCGGGAAGCTGGCCTCGGTGGAGGCCGTGCCGCCGATCACATAGGCGTTGCCGGCGCTGTCCACGGCGATGCCGTGACCTTGATCCCGGTCCGTGCCGCCGATGTAGCCGGCGTAGATCAGGGCGCTGCCCGCTGGGTTGATCTGGGCCACGAAGGCGTCATCCAGGTTGCCGTTGTAGCTGAGGTCCGGCCCGTTCAGCACCGGGAAGCTGGTCTCGGTGGAGCCGGTGTAGCCGGCCACATAGGCGCTGCCGGCGCCGCTCACGGCGATGCCGTTACCAAAGTCATCGTTCGCGCCGCCGATGTAGCCGGCGTAGACCAGGCTGGCGCCCCCCGCGCTCACCTTGGCGACGAAGGCATCGAAGCCGCCGTTGTGGGTCAGGTCTGGCCCCACGGTCACTGGGAAGCTGGTCTGGGTGGAGTTGGTGTAGCCGGTCAGATAGGCATTGTTCGCCCCGTCCACGGCGATGCCGAGACCTTGGTCGATGCCCGCGCCGCCGACATAGCCGGCGTAGATCAGGGCGGTGCCCGCCGCGTTCACCTTGGTGACGAAGGCGTCGGTGTTGAAGCCACCCGAGTCATTGTAGGTCAGGTCCGGCCCCACGGTTACCGGGAAGGTGGCCTCGGTGGAGGTCGTGTACCCCGTCACATAGGCGTTGTTCGTGCTGTCCAGAGCGATCCCTTGACCAAAATCGCCGCTCGCGCCGCCGATGTAGCCGGCGTAGACCAGGGCGGTGCCCGCCGCGTTCACCTTGGCGACAAAGGCGTCACTGTTACCGTTGTGAGTCAAGTCCGGCCCGCCGCTCACTGGGAAGCTGGCCTCGGTGGAGAGCGTGTTGCCCGTCACATAGGCGTTGCCGGCGGCGTCCACGGCGATGCCGCGACCGACGTCGCTGCCTGCGCCGCCGATGTAGCCGGCGTAGACCAGGGCGGTGCCCGCCGGGTTCACCTTGGCGACGAAGGCGTCAGCGCCGCCGTTATGCGTGGTATCTAGCGCGCCGATGGTCACCGGGAAGCTGGCTTCGTTGGACTGCGTTTCGCCGGTTACGTAGGCGTTGCCGGCGCTGTCCACGGCGATACCGCGACCGAAGTCGTTGCCCGCGCCGCCGATGTAGCCCGCGTAGACCAGGGCGGTGCCGGCCGCGTTCACCTTGGCGACGAAGGCATCAAGGCTACCGTTGTGAGTCAAGTCCGGTCCGACGGTGTCGGGGAAGGTGTTTTCGTCGGAGGAGGTGTTGCCCGTCACATAGGCGTTGCCGTCACTGTCCACGGCGATGCCGTTACCGTCCTCGCCGGCCGTGCCCCCGATATAGCCGGCGTAGACCAGTACCGGATCGATGATCAGGGGCCGCGCCCGGTCGTAGGCGGCGATCTCGAAACCGACGCCGCCGTCCGCCAGCAGCCGGTAGCGCCCCGCCACCGCCACCCGCTGGCCGTCGGTCTCCTGGTAGAGCACCGGCGCGGTCTCGCGCAGCTCCCCACCCGGCACGCTCAGCACCAGGTCGCCGTTGTCGGCCAGGGCGAGCCGGTCCTGGCCCCGGTAACGCAGGCGGATTTGGTCGGGATCGGCGCCGGGAGCGACGACGTAGAAGGATTCCAGTTGGCCGCCGGTGCCGCGGTACTGCACGTCGATGCCGGTCCAGGCATCCCGGTAGACGATGGCCTCGGCGGTGGGGATGCCGGTTTTCCAGTGTTCCTTCGGACCTTTGAAGTAACTGACGATGCCTTCGGCGGCGATCAGGGTGTCGATGGCGCGCGGCGCGGCGCCGACGAGGTCGATGTCGAGGCGTTGTACCCGTGCGTCTTCCCCCTGGCCTTGGTTCAAAACGAGTCGCTGGCCTTGCGGCATGAAGGCGATATTCAAGCCCGGACGCTGCACGTACCAGGCGATGGGGGCGGGCGCCTGGCCTTGGTTCTGGATGAAGCTCAAGGGCAGCTTGCCGTACTGGTCTTGGACCCGCTGGCGGGTCCTGGCGTCGACCGGCGCGGCCGTCGCTTCGGACGCCTGGCCGTCGGGCCACGCGAGCGGCCAGGCCGCCGGCGGCAGGACCAGGCCGAGCAGGCAGGCCGCCCAAAAAACCAGGCGACGCCACGAGCGGCGTTCATTACGGTGCGATGGGTTCATCGTAAAGCCTCCATCCGTAAATCGAGTCGGGTGATCGGTGGGTCGAGTTCAGGGGTGGCGCGATCGCGCCGGCCCCCCGTTCCCCGTTCGTGCCAAAGAGTATAGCGTGCTCGCCAAATACCATCGTGGACGGGTCAACATCCCCGCTCTCCCCGAATGATCTTTCCGGTCCGGCCGGCGGGTGGTGGACCAGTTGGCCGACAAGCTGCGGGAGGCGCGGGTGCGGCGGGTGGTCGAACCGATGCTGGCCGGCACCGAGATGGGCCCGGTGCCCGAGGACGACCGGCAATACCTGGTCGATCTGGGCCTGTTGCGGCGGGAGAGTGGTAGCCTGGTGGTGGCCAACCCCATTTATCGGGAAGTGTTGCCGCGCGCCCTGGCCAGCGGCCCGCAAGACACCCTGCCGCAAATCGCCCCGACTTGGCTCAACACGGATGGATTTATATCTGCGCTACGGTGTGGTGGTCTTGGGGATCGACCTGAAGGTCTGGCGCGAGGGCGAGCTGGACCCGCTGGCCGAGGGTTTGGAGCAATGGGATGGCTATCTGGCCGGGCTGGGGCTGGACGGCGGCTGGCTGGTGATCTTCGACCGCCGCGCCGGGCAGCCGCTGATTCGGGAACGGACCGCCAGCGTGGAAACACCTAGTCCTCAGGGCCGACGGATCACCGTGATGCGGGCTTGAAACCCGACTGGGCCGTGCGCTCCAATGACGAAAGGGCGAGGCAAGCGAACAAAGCCGAAAACCGGCGGACCGCGTCCAGACAGCCCGCCGGGTGAGAGAGGATCAGCCTTTCGGCAATAGCAGCGCGACGTAGACCGCCGCGAAGATGGCGCTGGTGATGACACCACTGATGTTCGCACCCAGAGCATGAGGCAGGATGATGACGCCTGGCCCCACCGACTTCTGCGCTACCTTGGCGGTAGTCGGTACGCAACTCACTCCAGCGATCCCAATCACTGGGTTGTACTTCTTGCCGGACCAGTAGTACATCACATAACCGCCCAGAATCCCGCCGATGCCGGAAATCAGTAGCGCCAGAATGCCCAGCACCAGCAGTTTCAGCACCACCGGACTCAAAATGGTGCCCGCCTCGCACAGGATACCCAGCAACAATCCGAGGAAAAAGGTCGCACCGTACAGAACTGTGTTCGAGAACAGTTCGTAGAAGTTGGGCAGATCGCTCTCGCGGACGACCACACCCAGGAATAGCGACAAAATCAGGGGAGAGGCCACCGGAAATAGCAGGCTGAGCAGCACGCAAGCAATCACCGCAAATACCAGCTTTTCATTTGAGGTGACTGTCCGGGTTTTCTCCACGGGCATTGGCAGCGCGCGGAGCTTTTCAGGGATCATCAACTTGATCAGATACGGATACCCGCCATAGGTCAAGCCCAGGTACAGGTAGGCTACCACCGTGATCGGCACAAACAGCTTCGGTGCCAGCATCAGTGAAGTGAACAGAACCATCGGACCATCCGCGCCGCCAATGATCGCTACTGAAGCTGCCTGACCGGGCGTTAGCCCCATAGCCACCGCAAGCGGAAACACCAAGGCAGTACCCAACTCCGCGAATAGGGCGATGATCATGCTCTGAAACGGTCGCGCCATCACGAAGCCTACGTCCAGCAGGGTACCGATACCCATGAACACGAAACAGGCAATCAAGCCGTTGCTGAACATGAAGGTATAAATTGGCTGCAACCAGTCGATTTGCAAGATGTTCATCAGCGCATTGGTGTCCTGCGCCAGTGGAGCAAGGTGCAAAGTACCCGGTATCTGGGTGGGCACTGCTTGGCCGGCGGCCCTGAGTGCTTCGAACGTCAGGCCGCTCGCCGGGTCGTAGTTGTAAAAGAACATAACGCCGGCGTTGACGGTTGCCATACCGAGGCCCATCGGGATCATCAATAGGGCTTCCAGCACGCCCTTACGTCCCAGATAGAACAACAACAATCCCAAAGCGATCAGAAACACGCGGCCGAAGGCAATCTTGGGGTCAGTAGAGAACCCCTGTATCAGCGTGTTGATCCCCTGGAACAGGTCGAGAAAGTTCAGGGATTCCATGGTGGATTGCTCCCGGCGCTCAGCCGATGGTCAGCAGCACCTGCCCGGCGTCCACCGGATCGCCCGGCTTGACCGCGATGCTGATGAC
>JAVMKH010000227.1:0-9384 GCA_031732935.1 Candidatus Contendibacter sp. | reverse complement strand
ATCGCCGACTGGTTCGAGACGCTGGCCAAGGCCGAGCGCTCGCACGCCAACCGCTTCCAGAAAGCCCTGGACGCGCTGGTCGACTGAGGACGCAGGGGCGGGCCGCGCGCCCGCCCGCTTCCCAAGCCTCCATCTTGAATAGAGAGGTCGCCATGAGCGTCCGCGAAGGCAATCTGGAACCACCGAAACGGCATCCCATCGACTGGAAAAATCCCGATTACTATAACGAAGGCTCGCTGTTCGCCGAACTGGAGCGAGTCTTCGACATCTGCCATGGCTGCCGGCGCTGCATCAGCCTGTGCAATGCGTTTCCCAAGCTGTTCGATCTGGTGGACGAGAGCGAAACGGGCGAGGTGGATGGCATCCCGAAAGCCAAGTACGGAGAGGTGGTGGACCAGTGCTACCTCTGCGACGTGTGCTTCATGACCAAGTGCCCCTACGTGCCGCCGCACCCCTGGAACCTGGATTTCCCGCACCTGATGCTGCGGGCCAAGGCGGTCAAGTTCAAGAAGGGCGAGGTCACCTTCCGCGACAAGCTGCTCACCAGCACCGATGCCCTGGGCAAGCTGCTGGCGATTCCCGTGGTGGCGCAAACCGTCAATGCCACCAACCGCAACAAAACCCTGCGCGGCGCGATGGACAAGATGCTGAAAGTCCACAAGGACCGCCAGCTTCCCGATTACGCGCCGAAACGCTTCCGCGCTAGCGCCCAGGCCCAGAGCCATTTTCCGGTGCGCGACGGCCAGCGCACCCCCGGCAAAGTGGCGATTTTTGCCACCTGCTACATCAATTACAACGAGCCGGGCATCGGCCACGACCTGCTCAAGATTCTCGCCCACAACGAGATTCCGACCATCCTGGTCGAAAAGGAAGCCTGTTGCGGGATGCCGAAGCTGGAACTCGGCGATCTGGAAACGGTGAACAAGCTTAAGGAAGCCAACATCCCGGTGCTAGCAAAGCTGGCGCGCGAGGGTTACGCCATCCTGACCGCCATTCCCTCCTGCACCCTGATGTTCAAGCAGGAACTGCCGCTGATGTATCCGAACGACGCCGACGTGCAGGCGGTGGCGGTGGCGATGTTCGACCCGTTCGAGTACCTGGCGCTGCGCAACAAGGACGGACTGCTCAAGACCGATTTCAAACAATCGCTCGGCACGGTTTCCTACCATATTCCCTGCCATCTCCGGGTGCAGAACCTGGGGCAAAAAACCCGTGAGTTGCTGCAAATGGTCCCGAACACGACTGTCAACACCGTGGAGCGCTGTGCCGGCCACGACGGCACCTGGGGCGTGAAGAGCGAGTATTTCGACACGTCGATGAAGATCGGCAAGCCGGTGTTCAAGCAGATGGCCTCGGTCAATCCCGACTACGTCAGCTCGGACTGCGCCATCGCCGGCCGCCACATCTGTCAGGGCATGGGCCAAACCTCGGCCCAGAAGCAGCATCCCCTTTCCCTGATTCGCATCGCCTACGGGCTCTAACCGCGGAGGATCGACCATGCCCGCCATCACCCGGAACAGCCTGATGTCGCTGGAGCAGTACGCGCGGGAACGCCCGGCGTTCCGGGCGCGGGTGCTCGCCCACAAACAGAACCGCAACCTGGCGCTGGGCGATCATCTGACCCTGTTGTTCGAGGATGAATTGACCATCCGCTACCAGATCCAGGAGATGCTACGGATCGAGAAAATCTTCGAGGAAGATGGCATCGAGGGCGAACTGGACGCCTACAACCCGCTGGTACCGGACGGGAGCAACTTCAAGGCTACGCTGTTGATCGAGTATCCCGAGGTCGAGGAGCGGCGGCGGATGCTGGCCCGCCTGAAGGGCATCGAGGATCGGATCTGGGTGCGGGTCGAGGGCTGCGAACCGGTCTGGGCCATCGCCGACGAGGACCTGGAGCGGGAGAACGACGAAAAGACCAGCGCCGTGCATTTCCTGCGCTTCGAACTTACGTCCGCGATGAAGGACCGGCTCCAGCAAGGCGCGGCGCTGGCCATCGGCGCCGATCATCCCAACTATGCCACCAAGGTTTCGGCAATATCCCAAAACCTGCGTCAGTCGCTGTTGATGGATTTGAACTGACTGATTGAATCAACCCATCGCCCGCGCCGCCGTGCATACGCGCAGCGCTTGCACGGTTTCGCGGACATCGTGGGCGCGGATGATGCTCGCCCCTTGCCAGAAGGCGATGGCCGCCGCCGCCAGACCGCCACTTAAGCGATCATCGATCGGCGCGTTCAGCAGCGCGCCGATCATGCTCTTGCGGGAAATACCCACCAGCACGCCGGCGGCCAGATCGGTAAAGCGGTCGAGATGGCGCAGCAACAGCAGATTGTGATCCAGGGTCTTACCGAAGCCAAAGCCGGGATCGACCAGAATCCGTTCGCGGGAAATACCGACGCTTTCACAGACGCGAATCCGCTCGGCCAGAAAGGCGTGAACTTCCGCCACCACGTCAGCATAAACCGGCTCCTGTTGCATCGTGGCCGGCTCGCCCCGCAGGTGCATCAGGCACACGGGTAGACCGCTGGCGGCGGCCGCCTCCAATGCCCCCGGCAGACGCAACGCCCGCACGTCGTTAAGCAGGCCAGCGCCGACTCGCGCCGCTTCCCGGATAATCTCGGGCTTGCCGGTATCCACCGAGATCGGAACCGGCAGTTCCCGCGCCAACCGCTCCACCACCGGCAACACCCGGTCTAGCTCCTCCTGAACCGATACCGCCAGCGCCCCCGGTCGGGTGGATTCACCGCCAACGTCGATCAGCGCCGCGCCCTCTTCCACCATGGTTTCGGCGCGGCGCAGGGCAATATCCAGTTGCAGATAGCGTCCGCCGTCGGAAAACGAATCGGGGGTGACGTTCAACACCCCCATGACGGCGGGCCGATTCAGATCCAGAGCCTTGCCCGCGCAGTCCAGTCGCATGGTTCAGTGCTGCTGGGCTGGACCGCCAATCGGTTTATCGCTCTGTCGATCCTTGTCCAGGCTGACCGGCGAACCGGTGGCGGGCGGTTCTTGGTCGGCGTTCGCATCCGCCGGCTCGCGCGGCGGCCGTCCGGCCATGATGTCGTCGATCTGATCGGAATCGATGGTTTCGTACTTGATCAGCGCGTCAGCCATGGCGTGCAGCTTGTCGAGATTATCCCGCAACAATTGCTCGGAACGCTGATAGTTGCGATTGATGACCGCGCGGATTTCCTCGTCGATGACGTGAGCGGTCTCATCCGAGACATTTTTATGCCGGGTCACGCTACGACCCAGAAACACCTCGCCGTCGTCCTCACTGTAGGTTAGTGGCCCCAGCCGATCGGACAGACCCCACTTGGTCACCATGTTGCGGGAAATATCGGTGGCGCGCTCGATGTCGTTCTGCGCGCCGGTGGTGACGAACTCCGCCCCAAAAATCAGCCCCTCGGCGATCCGCCCGCCGAACAGGCTGGAAATCTGGCTTTCTAGCCGCTGCTTGCTGAAGCTGTAGCGGTCTCCCTCCGGCAAGAACATGGTGACGCCCAGCGCCCGCCCGCGTGGAATGATGCTGACCTTGTAAACTGGATCATGCGACGGCACCAGCCGGCCGACGATGGCGTGACCAGCCTCGTGATAGGCGGTGAGCTTCTTTTCCTCCTCGCTCATCACCATCGACTTGCGCTCGGCGCCCATCATGATCTTGTCCTTGGCCTTCTCAAAATCGTCCATGTCCACGTCGCGCTTGTTGGCGCGGGCGGCGAACAGGGCGGCTTCGTTGACCAGGTTGGCCAGATCGGCGCCGGAGAAACCCGGCGTGCCCCGGGCGATCACCGCTGGCTTGACGTTGTCGGACAGCGGCACCTTGCGCATGTGGACCTTGAGGATCTGCTCGCGACCGCGCACGTCGGGCAGTGGCACCACCACCTGTCGGTCGAAGCGGCCGGGACGCAGCAGCGCGGGATCGAGCACGTCCGGGCGATTCGTGGCGGCGATGACGATAATGCCTTCGTTACCCTCGAAGCCATCCATTTCCACCAGTAATTGATTCAGGGTCTGCTCACGCTCGTCGTGACCACCGCCCAACCCCGCGCCGCGATGGCGGCCCACCGCGTCGATTTCGTCGATGAAGATGATGCAGGGCGCGTGCTTCTTGGCCTGCTCGAACATGTCACGCACCCGCGAGGCACCGACGCCGACGAACATTTCGACGAAGTCGGAGCCGGAAATCGAGAAGAACGGCACCTTGGCCTCGCCGGCGATGGCTCTAGCCAGCAGGGTTTTGCCGGTACCCGGCGAGCCGACCATCAGGACGCCGCGCGGAATCTTGCCGCCGAGTTTCTGGAACTTGCCGGGGTCGCGCAGGAACTCCACCAGTTCGGCGACTTCCTCCTTGGCCTCGTCGACACCCGCGACATCGGCGAAAGTCACCTTGATCTGATCCTCGCTCATCATCCGCGCCCGCGACTTGCCGAAGGACATCGCGCCCCGGCCCGCGCCGCCGCCTTGCATTTGCCGCAGGAAGAACACCCAGATGCCGATCAAGAGCAGCATCGGGAACCAGGAGATGAAGATCTGCATGAGCAGACCCTGCTTCTCCGGCGGCTGGCCTTCGATCTCCACGCCATGGTTGAGCAACTCGCCGATCATGGCGCTGTTGTCGGTTTCCGGGCTGTAGGTGGTGAACCGTTCGCCGCTGTCGGTGCGGCCCTGAAGGGTGCGGCCATCGATCGTGACCTGCTTGATTCGCCCCTGCTTGGCGTCTTGCAGGAATGCCGAATAGGACATCTGGGCGGACGGCGCCACCTTGGGGCCAAAGCTATTGAACACCGACATCAGCACCACCGCGATGACCACCCACAACAGAATGTTCTTGACCATGTCGTTCAAGGCATGCACCTCAATACCGCGCAACTGGAATTTAGGAAGAAGTTAGAGAATAGATTGAAAGTCGCGGAATTTTTAGACCCGCTCACCTGCGATAGTTCCTGGCCAGCAGGTACTGCTCGGCGCTGCGCGCGCGCGACGCCCGAGGTTTACGAACCGCCACCGTGGCGAACGCGGCGCGCAGCTCGCGCAGAAACGCATCGAAACCGTCGCCCTGAAACGCCTTGGTCAGGAAATCGCCGCCGGGGCGCAGCACACGCCGGGCGAAGTCCAGGGCCAGTTCGGCCAGGTACATCCCGCGCGGCTGATCCACGGCCTTGATGCCACTGGTATTGGGGGCCATGTCGGAGATTACAAGGTCCACGGGCCGGCCGTTCAGGGCGGCCAGCAACCGTTCCAGCACCACCGCCTCGCGGAAATCGCCCTCGACGAATGTCACGTCGGGCAGCGGTTCCATCGGCAGGATGTCCAAGGCGATCACCGCGCCGCGCTCGCCCACCAGCCGAGCCGCCAATTGCGACCAGCCGCCCGGCGCGGCGCCCAGGTCCACCACCGTCAAGCCGGGCCGGAGCAAGCGGTCTTTTTCGTCAATCTCCAGCAGCTTGTAGACGGCGCGGGAACGGTAGCCCTCCCGCTGGGCGCGCTTGACGTACTCGTCGGTGAAATGCTCCCGCAGCCAACGGGCGCTGCTTTTACTGTGGGCCATCCGGATGCGATTCTCGGTCACGGGCGATGCGTTGCAGGACTTTGCGAGTGCGAACCACGATCCAGAGCATCCCCAGCACGCCATAGCTGGTCAGCACCAGCAGTTGCGCCAGCAAACCGTCCAGCAATCGGCCCTGCACCATCAGCAACAATCCGCCGACCACCAGGATGATCGCCAAATCCAGCTTGACCTCGTTCAAGGGACTTGGGGCTACCGTCATTCCCTTGCCGCCGGTTACACTGCGTGAACCCTCAGTCATCACGGTGTCTCTCGTGTTCGCGCTCACCAATCCGCAAAAACGTCATCTCAAAGCCCTGGCCCATGCTCGCAAGCCGGTCGTGATCATCGGCGACAGTGGTATCACGCCAGCGGTCCTGCACGAAATCCTGCTGGCGCTCGACCATCACGAATTGGTCAAAATCCGGGTCAATGCCGAGGATCGGGAAGCGCGCGAGACCATGATCGGGGAGATTTGCGCGGCGACCGAGGCGGCGCTGGTTCAGCGGGTCGGACATATTGCCACACTGTTTCGGCGCAACCCCGATAATCCACGGATTGAACTGCCGTAAACCAGCATGGGATTGTCAAGGTTTGAGGCGCGCAACGTCAACCGCGAATCCCGTTAGTTTTGCATGAGCGCCATCCACGGCTTCCTGACTTTCGGATCAAGACCGGCAACTGTTCACGGCCTGGAGCCGGCGGGACCCGCCCGATGTCTCTTACGTAAAGATAAGCCTACGGAAATTAGGGGTTCACGGCCTGGAGCCGGCGGGACCCGCCCGATGTCTGGGAACAGACCTGCAATCAGCGCATCGCGGCGATTCAGGGCCAGGACAATCCGTTCATCAGCCAGTACGCGGCTAACTTCGGCTCGGCCACCGCCGCGCCGCCCGCCGCTTCACCTGGCTGGGCCTGCGGGGTCAAGACCACTTGCGGCTAGATGGCAAGCTGCGAGGCAGCGACGTTCTATTTGCGCCAGTACGGCGTCAAAAGCCTGGGCCGCGACGGCGACAGGATCCCGTGCGCCAGCCTGTGCAACCACTAATGTTGGGGAGACCACCGCATGGCCTGGTTGTATCTGATCGTGGCCGGCCTGTGTGAGATCGCCTGGCCGGTCGGCCTGAAGCTGTCACAGACGCCGGGCCGGCTGGCGCTGGGCGTGCTCATCGCCGGGGTCGGCATCGCGGCCAGCGGGGTGTTCCTGGGGCTGGCCCAGCGCGACATCCCCATCGGCACGGCTTACGCGGTCTGGACCGGGATCGGCGCGGTGGGAACCTTCATGGTGGGTATCTTGTTTTATGGCGATTCCGCCAGCGCCTGGCGACTGGTCTCGGTCGGATTGATCGTCGCCGGCATCATCGGCCTGAAACTGGCTCATGGCCCTGGCTGAACGGCGCCCACCCATCTACCCTCACCTCAACGCCACGTCTTCATCAACCGCCGGGGTGAAACGCAGCGCGCACGGAGCAGACGTGCATAACAACACGCAAATTCACCGCGCGGACGTAATCCGCTTCAGTGCGATGCCCAGTTACCATGAAAGCACCGACTTTCATCGTCCAGGGTGGTGCCGCCGATCATGACTGCTAGGCGGGTTACGCTTTGCTAACTCGTCCTACCTCGCTGCTGAAAACCGAGCGGGCCGCCCGCGCCGCGCTGGAACAGCGCCTGCTAACGGCCCCGACCCGGACCCCACCGGCGAGCAGGATCGGGCTGTGGACGCCGGCGATCTTGTTGCTGGCCACCCTGGCGCTGGCCGGCTGGCATTTCCGCGAGGGCATCCTGGCCACTCTGGGGCTGTGACCCGACCTCGCAACAACCGGCCTTAACGTGAGTTCTTTATCAACCCCTCTCGCTCCCGTTGATACTGGGAATAACTCAGACTATTGACCTGGTCGATGCACTGTTGCATGGCGCTTTGGGAGAGCAAGGACTCACACTTCTGTCGTTCGCTCGCCTGAAACCCTTCGTACCAAGCTTGCTGGGTACAGCCCGCTGCGAGCAGCGAACCACCGATGATTATTCGCCCCAAGTTTCCGCCACGGACCCATGCCATGCGATATACCCCATAGGAGCGGGAGGCGAGCCGTTGGGATCGCATTTGTTCTCTCCGCCCGAGCCACTCCTTACTCGTTACCCGAATGATCCACCTACTGTCAATACCTGAAAACCGCGCTGTCGATCAGGCTTGATCGGTTGCCCCCGTTCAACGTGGATTTGCGCTATTGGAGGCACCAGTGACCCGATGAACGCCGCATTTCAGCAGTTGAAAATCACCAGCGGCGGCCAACCCGGCGTGGACCGGGCGGCCCTCGATGTCGGGCTGGCTTTGGGCTTGACCACAGGCGGCGGATGTTCCAGAGGCCGGCGCGCGGTTTCGGTGTTGCCTGCGTGCGTGGGGATAAACCGGAGATACAACTCTCCGGCGCGGGAGACGAATGCAGTGACTTCATTTCTCGCCCGGCGCGGCGGATGGTTCGCTTTGATCGCCAGGCGCTGATTTCAACGTGAAATTTCCAGCTTCAAATTGAAACCGCCCCAGCGGTCAAACAACGCACCCGCGCCGATAACCCTTTCATGGGTAACATCATCAACACCAGTCGCGACTGTGGGATGGAAGATGCTTACGTGTTGAAGATGCCTCGTGGCGCTGGGTCGGCTTCAGGGAGACGGCGAAGATGGCGGGATTTCCAGGGTTGGAAGGCTGGCGATGAATGAAGTTATACCGCTCGCAAAGGCGAGCAGGATCAAAGAGTTCTTATCAACCCCGGCGGATGGTGGTGGATAGGCGGAAACCGTATAATTATTTGTTGGGTTTGGCGGTGGCTAGAAATTTCCGTTTCCAATAAAGGCTGTCGGCGGCTAAAATTCATAAGCTGAGCGAGTTGTTATGCGCCTGAGGAGAATCATGCATCCACTTGAAAAGTCGGTCGCACCAAATCCAAAAGGATTCGAAGTCGATCCAATCGGGTACAGTGCACTGGCATGGCATAAATGGGGTATGGCACAGACAATGGCCGGGTTTCCCGTCGATATCTCCAAGGCCCCAACCACAGCTGATCTAAAGTCGCCTGTTCTATGGTTAACGCAGGCTCATGCTCTTTCGGAAGCGGCAGTCAACATACTGCGTGGACAACCAAATCTAGATCACCTCCCCATCTACACAAAAGGCGTATGTCATTGTCAGTATCATGCAGTGGCACTGATGCTTGTGGGCCTTAGTCTGGAAATATGCTTAAAGGCAATGCTGATCGTTCGCGAGGGTATTGATCAATTCACTAAGAATGAAAGCACAAGAAAACACCATCGGTTACATGAACTGAGCGATTTCATTCCGTGGCTTACGGACAAAGATCGGGCCATTTTGGAATGCCTTACCCACTTCATCTACTGGGCGGGAAAGTATCCTGATCCTGGTTCTGGAAGAGTAAAGGATGCGGTGGCTGTCTTTGAGATAAGCGAAAAGCATCAGATCTCAGCGAAGGAACTATTTACATTGGCCGCTCGGGTCATGGGCCATGCGCAGGAGATTACCCATGCAGAAGCATGAGTTCAATGAGACGTACATAACTAATGTTGCACCCCGAAACCCAACAAGGTGCTCAAGCGGACGCGCGATAAAGCCGCGCGCCGCTTAGCATGGCGTTATACCTATACCCCCACCAACCTAAATGAGGAGTGCTTTATGATGTTGAAATTTTTTAGCGCGTAGGTTGGATTGCCGTCATTTTTGGCAGCCCAACATTTAAAATCGGTCTAACAGTCATTGGATAGCTATGAGCTTTGTGTGGGATACCAAAAAGGCCGCAGCAAATCACCGCAAGCACGGT
>JAVMKH010000226.1:38343-48480 GCA_031732935.1 Candidatus Contendibacter sp. | reverse complement strand
AGGAAAACTACGACAACCAGCCCTGGCAAAATCCCCAGGCTTTCGCCCGCCAGATTCGGCTGTTCGAGGTGAACGGCCGCTACACGCTGCTGGACGTGTCGCCGACTGCCCGCCGGAACGCGGAGGGCGGACGCATTGCGGGCTGGCTGTACTCGCAGGCGGAGCAGTGACTAGGCATGGGTGACTCGACACGATTTCCCCAACACCGTCAGTCGCGTACTTAAATTGAAATCCTTGAGGCGTTCGGAGACCGGCCCTGGTTTTTTGGGGTTCCGCTCTTCGTGCTGTATGCATGGCGGGTTCGCCGCGGCCACGCCGCACTGCCCCGGAGAGCGAGACCATGCTTGATACTGTACCGTCACCCCTTGGCTTACAACGGGTCAAGGTCATTGCCCTTGCGGTCACCGGTCTGAATCGCGTTAACCAGTTTTACGGCCAGCAACTGGGCTTGCCGCCCGCGTTCGAGGGCGATGAACCGGTCGGCTGATGGTCGGATTCGGTGATCCCGATGCTCAAACCCGACTGGGCGACGCCGACCCACTCCCCCAATCCGTGCATTACCTTGGCCGTTGATCACGCACCGGCCACCCAAGAGGCTTTACGCGCCCGCAGAATCATCATCGCGGACGAGGTGCAACCCTACGGGGCTTTCTATGTTGGCAGCTTTCTCGACAGAGGTAATACCGTTTTCCGATAGGTTTTATCTTTTTCAAATCAAGAACCACACTGTTCGTCATACCCGCGAAAGCGGGTATCCAGTTTTTCAGCGGCTGCCTGGATTCCCGCATTCGCGGGAATGACGAAAACCTATTCAGAATTGGTATAACGATTAATCAGACAGGCATCCGGGAGAAAGCCGGCAAACTCGGCTTGGGTGGCCGCCTCGTGCGCGAGTCGGAGAAAGCAGGCCAGCATCGGCGGCCAGGGCCGACCGGTCTCCGGGTCCAGAGGCTCGTAGTGGCGCTTGATTGGTGGGGGGTGCGGCCAGGGCAATCGCATGAAGCAACCAGTTGATTTTGCTTGATACCTATGGGGTTGAGGTGTTTTAACGCGGGCTTTTTTCACAGCCTGTCGAGACCCGATGCAAACCGAAGAGAAGAAGGCGTTACTGGACCACTTTGAAGGCCTGCAAGACCCGCGTTCGCGGCAGTCGCCGCACGACTTGAGGGAGCTTCTGCTGGTGGCTCTGTGCGCCGTGCTGAGCGGGGCGGACGGCTGGGTGGGCGTGGCGGTGTGGGGCCGGGCCAAGCTGCTATGGCTGCGCCGGTTCCTGCCGTTCGAGAATGGCGTCGCCTCGCACGACACCTTCGGGCGGGTGTTCGCGCTGCTGGACGCGGCGGTGTTCGAGCAGTGCTTCATTGCCTGGATGCGTTCCGTGTGCGGGGCCTTCGACGGCTTGCAGGTGGCGATTGACGGCAAGACGGTGCGGTGCTCGACATCGGCGGGGGGCCAGGCGATCCACCTGGTCTCGGCGTTCGCGCACGGCCTGGGGCTGACCCTGGGGCAGGTGAAGACGGCGGAAAAGTCGAATGAAATCACCGCCATCCCGGAGTTGCTAGACGCCTTGTTGCTGAAGGGCTGCCTCGTCACCCTTGACGCGATGGGCTGCCAGAAGGCGATTGCAGCCAAGATCGTCGCGCGGGAGTGCGACTACGCGCTGAGGGTCAAGAACAACCAGCCAAGCCTGGCGGCGGCGATGAAAGGCTTCTTCGACACGGCGGAACCGGCCGGCTACCCAGGCGTGGCGCACACCCAGGCCCGTTGGGTCGAGAAGGACCACGGGCGCATCGAGACGCGGCGCCGCGTCGTCACGGACGACCTGCGCCGCCTGGGCGAAGGCCACGGCTGGGCGGGGGCCAAGACGCTGGTGATGGTCGAGGCCACCCGCGAAATCAAAGGGGTGGCAAGCACCGAGCGGCACTACTACATCAGTTCGTGGCTGGCCGACGCGGAACGCATGGGGGCTATGGCGCGCGGCCACTGGGGCGTGGAGAACGGCCTGCACTGGTCGCTGGATGTCGCCTTCGGCGAAGACCAGGCGCGGATGCGCGAGGGCAACTCGGCGGAGAACTTTTCGATCCTGCGGCGAATGGTCTTAAACCTGATCCGCCAGGACAAGTCGCAGAAGGTGGGCGCCAAAAACCGGCGGCTGTTGGCCGGCTGGGACGACGCCTATAGACAAAATCTGCTGGGAATTCAAGCTATCGCTTGATGCAATTGCCCTGGGGGTGCGGCCAGGGTGATCCAGGCATCGACGCGGAAATTTAGATTCGTGCCTTCGATCTGGCCAAACAGCGCGATCAAATCCACCGGGCTATCGGTATCGCTCTGGGGATCGATCGCCAGCGGCGCAACGCCGGCCCAGTCGTTCGTCTGGCCATTGCGCACCAACGCGGCCCAGACCAGGCCCGCGCCCGCGAGAGCCACGGCCAGCAAGGCGACGAGCAACGCTAGCGCCAGCGGATTCAACACGGGAATGGCGGTCGCGTTCGAGAGGCTCGGCCCGGTGGGAAACAGGATGCCGCCGCCCGGACCGTTGTCGGTCAACAAAGCGTCGCGGGCCGGACCCGCCGTTGAGATCACGCCCCAGCCGTAGCGGGCCGGGGCCGTTCGATTGCGCCAACGGCAGGAAGGTTTCGATCACCGCCGCGCCGCCGGCGCCATTCCCCAGCCCGACCGGCCAGCCGCCGGGATCGCTCCACGTCGCCGCGCCGAACGCGCCACCAACGCAGCTTTGCAACTGCACGCCGCCGACCGTCGCGGTACTCGCCCCCACCGTGATCGTGGTCACCAGCCGTCGATCGACCCCGGCGAAATTTCCATTGACCGTGGCCACCGTACACCCCGTCGCGGGGTTATTGATCGCCGCTCAGCGCAGCCGGCGCAGCGCGTAAAATCCCCCGCTCAAAAACAGCAGCGTCGGCAGGCCAGCGCCCACCAGCGGGGGAAAGCCATACAGCAACACCACGTTGCCCAGCAGATAGTTGCTCAGGAAGAACGCCAGCCCCAGCAGCAGCCCCACCAACAGACGATACCCCGTTCCCATCGATCGTTGCGGGCCGAACACGAACGGCATCGCCACCACCAGCATGGTGGTGTAAATGAGCGGCGCCAGCAGCTTGCGCCAGAGCACCAGTCGGTATTCCTGGGCATCCAGACCGTTGCGTTCCAGATAGTCCACGTAAACCAGCAGGTCGCGGATGGACAACTCGCTGGGGTTGGTCGCCAGCACGTCCAGGACTTGCGGGCTGATGGCCGAGGCGACCTCCAAGCTCGGCAGATGCTCGGTGCGCACCGAGTCGCCGTTCAACAAACTGCGATTGACCCCTTCCAGCAACCAGCGCCCTTCCGCGTAGCGCGCGCCCTGCGCGGCGACAATCGTTTCGAGCCGGGCGTCGAGACCGATCTTGAAGACGTGGATATCCACCAGGCGAATGCCGGGCAGCACCGCCCGGACATGGATGAAATAGTCGCCATCCCGCGCCCAGAAACCGCGGCCGCCGCGAATCGCCATGCTTTCGCTCTTGGCGGCGGCCCGCTGTTCGTAGGCGGTCTGTTCTAGCGGCGGCGCGATGAATTCCCCAAGAACCAGCACCGCCAGGCTCAGCACCAGGCCGGCTTGTAGGGCGGAGCCGGTCAGCCGGGTCAGGGACAGGCCGGCGGCGCGCATGACGATCAACTCGCTACCGCTGGCCAGCGCGCCCATGCCCAGCAGGCCGCCGACCAGCAGCGCCATCGGAAACAGTTCGTACAGGCGTTGCGGTTGGATCAGCAGCAGATAATGAAATGCCGCCAGCAGGTCGTAGCGGCCCTTGCCGACGTCTTCCAGTTCCACCAGCAGGCTCAGGAAGAATTCAAGCAGCAGCAGAACCAGCAGGGCGACCAGGGTGGTGCTCGCGACCGTGCGGAAGATGTAGCGGTCGAGAATGTTCATGATTGCCCCACCGGACGGTGCGTGCGCTGGAGCCAGCGGAAGTTTCGGCCACCGGAATATTGCCGGAGCAGCAGGCCGACGCCAAACAGCAGAAACAGGCCGTGGACCCACCACAAACCCACGCCCGCGCCGACGACGCCATGGCTCAGCCAGGATTCGCCGACGCCGATCAAGTTGAAGTCGATGGCGTAGAGCAACACCGCCGCGACCACCCGGCCGTAACGGCCCTCGCGTGGCTTGGCGCGGGCCAGTAGCGGCGCCCACAGCGCGATGACCAGTACCTGAATCGGGCTGTTGAGTCGCATCTGCAATTCGGCGATCAGGCGCGGCTCGTTCGAATCCACCAACTGGCTGAGGGGTAGCGTTTCCCGGTGTTGCCAGTCCTGGCGAGGGGGCGTGGTGTCGACCCGCACGCTGGCGCGTTCGAACTGGACCATCTCGTAATCGCCGCGCCCTGGCGTGCCTTGATAGCGGTAACCGTGATCGAGAATGATGTGCCGGATGCCGTCCTCGTCGACTTCCTGCCGACCACTCTCACCGGTGATGATACCGAGATCGCCATCCGGCTCGCGACTTTGGACGAAGACGTTGCGCAGTTCGCGACCGTCCATGGCGCCGATGTACACCACATGCCGGCCGTTCATCACCTCGCGGAACGAACCCGGCGTGAACATCGAGACTTCGGCTTCCTTGCGCGCCCGGGCCAGAACCTCGAACTGATACTCCATGATGACCGGCCCCACCAGGAACGAAAGCCCGGCGACGAGCAAGGCCAGTGGGGCGGCCAGCAGGAAGACGGCGCGATAGACCGACAGCGGTCCATAGCCGCAAGCGGCCAGCGCGGTCATCTCGTGGTCGCGGTGTAGCCGTCCCAGGGTGAGCATGATGCCGAGCAGAAACGCCAGGGGGATCAGAAGGGTCAGCAGGTTGATCGCTTGCAAGCCCAGCAGCAGAAAGATGGAGTCCCGAGCCAGCAGACCATTGGCGGCCTTGCTCAGGTAGCCAGCCAGGCGATGGCTGAGCACCGTCGCCAGCAGGACCAGGGTGGTCGCCACCAGGGTTAGGGCGATCTCGCGGATCAGGTAGCGGTCGATGATGGAAGGCACGGCCAAGGACGCTCCCGCGCGAACTGTGAGAGGGGGTGATTTCCGGTTAAACTCATTGGATTCACGATGCGCCCGATGCAAACAAGCGCCTGATAAAACCTAGGGTTATCCACCAATGGAATTCACGGTCAAAAGCGGCAATCCAGAGAAGCAACGCACCGCCTGCCTGGTGCTGGGCGTGTACGAATCCCGACGGCTGACGCCCGCCGCCGAACACTTCGACACCGCTTGCGGCGGTTATCTCGGCACCCTGTTGCGCCGGGGCGATCTGGAGGGCAGGGTCGGCCAATCGCTGTTGTTGTTCAACGTGCCCGAGGCGCTGTGCGAACGGGTGTTGCTGGTCGGTTGCGGCCGGGAGCGAGAGGTGGACAGTCGCCGCTTCCGCCAGATCATGCACCATGCCGCGTCCGCCCTGAACGAAACCGGGGCCGCCGACGCGGTGATCTACCTCACCGATCTTGCGGTCAAGGGCCGCGAGCTGAACTGGAAAATCCGCCAGTTGGTCGAGACGTTCGAGGAATCCCGCTACCGTTCCGATGCGCTCAAAAGCAAGAAGGACGCGCCGCGTCGACTCCCGCGCAGGATTATACTCAGCGTGGCCGGCCGGCGCGAACTGCCGGACGGCGAACAGGCGGTGCGCGAGGGCGTGGCCATCGCCGCCGGGGTCAAGCTGACCAAGGATCTGGGCAATCTGCCGCCCAATCTCTGTACCCCCACTTATCTGGCCGAGCAGGCTCGGGCGTTGGCCCAGGAATTTCCAGTGCTGCAAGTCGAGGTGCTGGAGGAAGCCGAGATGGAACGGTTGGGCATGGGCGCGTTGCTGGCGGTGACCCGTGGCAGCGCCCAGCCGGCCAAGCTGATCCGCCTGGATTACCGGCAAGGGCCGGCGGCGGCGAAGCCCTACGTGCTGGTCGGTAAGGGTGTGACCTTCGACACCGGCGGTATCTCGCTCAAGCCAGGCGAGGGCATGGACGAAATGAAGTACGACATGTGCGGCGCGGCCAGCGTGTTGGGGACGTTGCGGGCCTGCGCGGAATTGAAGCTGCCGCTCAACGTCGTCGGATTGATTCCGGCGGTGGAGAACATGCCGGGCGGCCGGGCCAGCCGGCCGGGCGACATCGTGACCAGCCTGTCGGGGCAGACCATCGAAATCCTCAACACCGACGCCGAGGGCCGGTTGATCCTGTGCGATGCCCTGACCTACGCCGAGCGCGATGAACCGGCGGCGGTGATCGACATCGCCACCTTGACCGGCGCGTGCATCATCGCCCTGGGCCGTCATCCGCACGGCCTATTCAGCAACCATCCGCCGTTGGCGCATGCGCTCCAGGCCGCTGCTCACGCCGCCCATGACCGGGTTTGGGAATTGCCTTTGTGGGACGACTACCAGGAAGGATTGGATAGCAATTTCGCGGACATGGCCAACGTTGCCACCAGCCGGGACGGCGGTG
Organism: Candidatus Contendibacter sp.; assembly: GCA_031732935.1. Lineage (GTDB taxonomy): Bacteria > Pseudomonadota > Gammaproteobacteria > Competibacterales > Competibacteraceae > Contendibacter. Next base: position 41,989 of record JAVMKH010000226.1, on the reverse strand, counting down.
CGATCATGGCGGCCTGTTTCCTGTCCCGTTTCGCCAAGAAATTTCATTGGGCGCATCTGGATATCGCCGGCACGGCGTGGAAAACCGGCAAGGCCAAGGGCGCGACCGGCCGGCCGGTGCCACTGCTGACCCAGTATCTGCTGGATCGGGCCGCCGAGGCGGAACGGGAGGATGGCCGTGCCGCGCGTTGATTTCTACGTGCTGCCCGACCAGCGGGCCAACGGCCGGGCGCTGTTGGCCTGCCGGCTGGCCGACAAGGTTTACGGTCTCGGTCATACGGTTTACCTCCTCGCCGGGTCGGAGGCGCAGGCGGCGGCGCTGGACGATCTGCTGTGGACCTTTCGCCAGGACAGTTTCATTCCCCACGAGCGCTATCCGCTGGTGGGGGAGGAAGGGTCGCCGGTGCTGATCGGGACGGTTTTACCGACGGAGGCGACCGCGCAAGTGCTGATCAATTTCACCGACCAGTTGCCCGAAGGCTTCGAGCGTTACGAACGGGTGGTGGAACTGGTGGATCAAACGCCCGAGGTGCTGACGCAATCGCGCGAGCGGTTCAAGCAGTACCGCGAGCGGGGTTGCGCGCCGGAAACGCATAAGTTGTAGCGACGCGGTGGTTGGCCGCGTGGAGCACGGTTTCTGTTGACGCTTCGGTATTTTGGCGATATCGTAATAACATCGAAAATATCGAAAACGCCATCATGTCCGAAATGAAGCTGACTGCCACCGACATTCGCTCACGGCTGGAATCACTCGCCAAGGAGCTGGGCGAATCTGACCGGAGCCGCATCGAAAAACTGCTGCCCTTGCTCGACGCACGGCGAGAAATTCCGCTCGATTCGGCGCTGTCGACGCTCTTTCCGGGCCAACCCCCAGAACAGGCCCAAAACCATTTCCGGGCTTTCCGCCAGCGGTTGCGCCAGGCGGCCGGAGAAGCCGGTGTCGCCTTCGGGTTGGAAGTGGACAGCCGCAAGCGGACTTCGCCGGAAAATCGCCGCGCCTGGTTCGCGGGGGAAAGCCTCGGCAAACAGGAAGCGGAGCGCTTTTCGGCAGAGGAAACCCGACCGCGCGGGGATGAGATTCGCATCCTGCAAGATGCCGTGACCTTGACCGAAATCGAACTGCGGGACGGCAAGCCGCTGATCCGTTACTTCGTTTCCTACGCGCACCAAAACGCGAAGCTTAGGAAAGACCTGCTGGAACGCCTGCAATCCCGTCTGCGTATTGCCAAGGAATACGCTTTCGAAGCATGGCAGGACGGCGACATCCTGATCGGCGAACAATGGCGCGATCAAATCCAGCAGGCGATCGTCAAATGCCATTTCGGTTTGTTGCTGGTCAGCCCGGAGTTTCTAGGAAGCAAATTCATTACGGAGAAAGAACTTCCCCATTTTCTGCCTTCGGAGAAAACGCCGATGGCGTGGCGGCGGGCGGCGCCGGTCGGTTTGAAGCCGATTGCTTTCGACGGCTCGATGGACCTGAAGGGGCTCGAAGCGTTGCAAATCTTTCGGGACCAGGAAGAACGGTTCTTTAGCGAACGCGCTACCAATAACCCCAAGGACGCTTTTGCCGACCGCCTGTTTCAGGCCATCCTGAAAATGGTGAGGAAACATATTGCGCCCTCGCCGCCGGAACCGCCGCCCGCTGCCCATGACCGTACCGCCCGGCGTTTGCTGGAGCAGATGAGCGAAGGTGTCTGCGGCGAAGACCAGGGATTGCGAAATTGGGTACCGACCAAAGGTCGCAGCACGCATTTGGATAAATTGGATAGTGACCGGCCCCACGCTACCGACACCGATGCGACCCAGGAACGTATCGACGCGCTGCAATTCCTCCAGGATTGGGCGACCAATCCCAAGGCGCCGCCGTTTTGCGCGCTGCTGGGCGAATACGGCATGGGCAAGACCACCACCTGCAAGGCGCTGACCCAACGATTGCTTGAGGCACGGCGCGACAATCCTGCCCTGCCCATGTCGATCTATCTCGACTTGCGCCATGTTGGCGAATACGCGAAAGAATCGCCGGGGCTGGAAAGCATCATCGAGCGCATCATCCGCGCAAGCTGGCATGGCGGCCACGAACAAAGCCTGCCCGCCACCGAGGTCGTCCGCCTGGTACAACGGGAAGGCGCGCTGGTGATATTCGACGGTCTCGATGAGGTGCTGGTGCATCTGACCAACCACGTCGGCCAGCAGTTTACCCGTGAGCTTTGGCGCATCCTGCCGCCGACGCTGTTCGCGGGCGAGGCGTCCGAAGGGTCACGTCCCGGCAAGCTGCTGATTTCCTGCCGCACGCATTACTTCCGCACCCTGCGCGAGCAGACCACGCATTTCGTCGGCGAGGGGCGCGAGGGCATTCGCGCCCAGGATTACCGCGCGCTGTTGCTGCTCCCGTTCGACGAGCGCCAGATCAAGGAATATCTGGCCCGCAATCTGCCGGGACAGGACCTGGATCGTCTGTTGGACTTGATTCGCTCGATCCATAACCTGCCGGAGATGGCGGAGCGTCCCTACACGTTGAGCCTGATCGCCGAGAACCTGCATCGGCTGGAACAATGGCGAATGGAAGGACGCAAGGTGAGCGGGGCCACGCTCTATCGCCACATGATCCTGTCCTGGCTGGAACGGGACGCGGGCAAGCACCAGTTGACAGCGGACCACAAGCAATTGCTGATGGAACGGATCGCCGCCGATCTCTGGCGTGGCGGGGCACGCACCTGGTCGGTTGCCGATTTGGAACAATGGTTGATCGATTTCCTCGGCGAGCAACCGCGCATCGCCGCGCATTACGCTGGTATTCACCGGGATTTGCTGAAGGAGGATTTACGCACCGCCACCTTTCTGGTGCGCGAAGGCGAGGACCGCTTCCGGTTCGCCCATACCTCCCTGCACGAATTCTTCCTGGCCGCGCATCTGGTCCGCGCGCTGCGAGAAGGTCGAGCCGACGCCCTGGCCTTGCCGATGCCCAGCCCGGAAACCCTGGATTTTCTCGGCCAGTTGCTGGTGGAAGCGGACGATGTGGAGACCGCGCTTGCCACCTTGCGGACGATACGAGCGAGCTATCGGCCCCAGGCCAGCGAACTGGCGCTGAGATACGGGTTGCTGGCCGGGCAACGCGGTTATCCGGCGCCGGCGCTGGCCGGGTTCGATCTGGAAGGGGCCGATCTGCGCGGGTGGCGGTTCGAGGGCGACCCCGCGCAACCGCTGCTCAATCTCGATGGCGCCCGTTTCCAGAGGGCGCGGCTGGATAACGCGGTCTTGCGCCATGTTTCGCTGGAGCGGGCCGATTTTTCCCACGCCACCTTGAGCGGAGCGGAACTGATCGACGACCGCGCGGAAGCGGCGCGGTTCACGGATGCCGACCTGACGGGAACGGTCTTCCGCGACGTGCGGCTCGGTCGCGCCGACTTTGCCGGTGTGCGCCGCTATCGCACCCAATGGTTGCGTTGCGATCTGCGCGGGACCCAGGGTGTGGAGCCGGGCTTGCCCGGATCGCTGCTGGCGCTTTGCCGACCGGAGTCGATCCAGGGGACCCTTCCGCTTTCCCGACCCGCGCCGCGCGCCGCCGCCTTGACCGGGCACGGGGGTTGGGTGTGGGGCTGCGCCTGGTCGCCGGACGGGGGGCGGCTGGCTTCGGCCGGGGCCGACCG
>JAVMKH010000226.1:0-38243 GCA_031732935.1 Candidatus Contendibacter sp. | reverse complement strand
ACGGGGGGCGGCTGGCTTCGGCCGGGGCCGACCGCGCGGTGCGGGTGTGGGACGCGGCGAGCGGCGAGTGCCTGCGGGTGCTGGAAGGGCACGGGGGGGGGGTGAGGGGCTGCGCCTGGTCGCCGGACGGGGGGCGGCTGGCTTCGGCCGGGGCCGACCGCGCGGTGCGGGTGTGGGACGCCGACGGCGGACAAGAACGGGCGTTCCGCTGCCATCATTTCGGCGGCGGTGAGTGCGCCACCCTGAACACGGACGGCTCGGCTATCCATTACGCCAGTCCCGAAGCCTGGCGCTGGCTCGGCTGGCTGGCCGCCGATCCCGCCAGCGGGGAAATCACCCGCTATCCGGCCGAAACCTTCGGTCCCATTCCCGTGCCGCGTAGTCACGCGCAGCCAAAGGGCAACCGTTCGGACCCCTCTCGTCCCGCACGGTGATGGGTTTCGCTACGCTCAACCCATCCTAAGAAAAACAATGGGTTGTAGGATGGGTTGAGCGTAGCGGAACCCATCGATACAGAGTCAAACCACCGAGGATATGAACGGTTACACCAAAGGATTCTCGGCGGTAGGGATCGAGAACATCCATTCGCGGGCAAACCGCGCCAGATAACGCAACCCCTCAATCGCCCGACTGCCGTACCACGAGGTCATTTCGCCGTCGATCAGCCGCAGCTTTTCGGGCGGACAGCCGGAATCGCGGGCGAAGGTTGCCAGATGATCGGGCAAAAAACGGTACGGTTCGCTGCTGAACAGGATCAGATCGGCGGCATCCAGGAGCGTCTTGTCCAGCACCAGTTCGGGATAGCGCACCTCCGACTCCGCCGGCAGCGTTTCCCAACCGACCAGCGCCAACATCCGGGCGATGTAGGTCTCCCGGCTGACACCCATCCACGGCTTGCGCCAGATTAAATACAGCACGCGCCGCCGGGGCCAGGCGACTTGCCGCAGTTCCGCCAACGCCTGCTCGAACCGCGCCACCAACGCCTCCGTTTCCGCCGCGCGACTGAAAATCCCGCCGATCAGCCGATACAGCGACACGTTGTCTTCCGGGGCCAACGGATGAGTGACGATCACTTGCAGACCGTCGGCTATTAACCGCTCCGCCAGTTCACGCGGGTTCTCGTCGACGTTGACGATGACGTGGGTGGGTCGCAACGCCTGTAGCCGAGCGTAGTGAATCTTCTTGGTGCCGCCCACGCTGGGAATGGCCGCGACCAGCGGAGTGGGATGAATACAGTAATGGGTGCGGCCTACCACCTGGTCGCCCAGATTCAACGCGAACAGCAGTTCGGTGATGCTGGGTACCAATGAAACGATGCGCGCGGGCGCGGTGATAGGCGCATGTCGAACGCCGGCGGCATCGACGAGGGTTTCCGGATCGATCTCCACGCCTTGCGTTACCGTTTCACAATCCAAGCCCGATTCATCAGGAAGCCGGCGGATTGGCTTGGGCATCCAGCCAGGCGGCAAGATCGTCCGAAGTCTGAAAATCGAGCAGTTCTTCCGCCAAGGTTTCGGCGGCCTTTAGCGGCAAGCGGCGAATCCGCCGAGTTTGCTTGACCGGGAGACGGCCGAAGCGTCGTTGTAGCTGCCGCAAAACCAATGCAACGCATTCTTCCTGGCGGCCCTCCTGGCGGCCCTCCTGGCGGCCCTCCTGGCGGCCCTCCTGATGACCTTCCTGGCGGCCCTCCTGGCGGCCTTCCTGACGGCCCTCGGCGAAAACTTCTTGGTAAAAGACGCTTTTCTTCAAATCGGCATGAGTAAATCCGAGCATGGCTTGAATCTCCTGTCGAGTCAGCTTGGGTAAACGATAGACCAGAATGGTTTCGATCAGGTCTAATGCTTCGGACAAAGGCAGGGGTGGCGGTTCGCTACCGGTTCGAAGCTGATGCGCGAGGCGTCGAGCCTGCTCGGTGGCGGCGCGCGGGGCGGCGACCAGCAGTTGCAGCAGTTGTAAGCCAAGGCTGGGCGCGGCAATGCTGGCGAGGTCTTCGAGATACACCCGCCGCACTTCCGGCAAGGTCAGCATCGAAGCGTAGCAAGGATCCAGCCGCTCGATGGCGCGACGCGGATACAGCACCAGCGCCCGCCAGCGCGGGCGAGGATTGCAACGGTACAGATAGAGAAAGATTTCCGAAAAGAACCGGCCGTAAAAATCGTCGTCGGGTTGCGCCTGGGCTTCCAGGAAAATCAGTGGGGCGGCCGGGTCGTCGTCGGGCGGGATCAATAGGCCATCCAGACGAAAGGCGGTTTGCTTGACTTCCTCGGCGCGAAAGTCGTAACCGGCCGGATTGGCGACTTCAACCCCAGCCAGTTCCAAGGCCAAAACCGGCAAGGTGTTGAAAATTCGGTAGAACAGGTTATCGGTTTTCATAGACCGTCACGAACCGAACCGCCGGCCCTTTTCTCGAATGGATTCCGGCGTCGCGCCCGTCCATTGCTTGAAGGCGCGGGAAAAGCTTTTTTCGTTGAGAAATCCCACTGCCAAGGCAATCTGCTTGATGGGTTTGGACGTTCGGTTCAGCAATTCCACCGCCCGATCTTGCCGAACCTCGTCCTTTAGTGCCTGCAACGACGCGCCTTCCTCCTGCAATTGCCGGTGCAGCGTTCTGGTCGAGACATGCAATTCCTTGGCGATCGACTCGCCGGTATGCAAACCGTCCGGTCGCGTTCTCAACAACTCCCGCACCCGCTGAACCAGCAACCGGTCTCGCCGATAGGGAAAGATCGTCAGGGGAACAGCGTGCTGGAGCATCTTGTTCAAGGCCCGGTCATCGCGACGAATGGACAACGCCGCGTATTGCGGATCGAAACTGATCTTGGCGGATTCGGAACGGAAATGCAGTGGACCGGGAAAGAGCATCCGATACACCTCGATATGCTCCGGCGCGTCGAAAGGGAAACTGGCTTCCAGCAAAGGTATCCGCGAATTGATCGCCCAGCAGGCGTAGCCGAGGATATACCGAAAGAGCGTCGCGAAGCAGAACTCCGCCATTTCGCCCAAATCCCGGTTGACCTGAATCGCGATGGACGCCGCCGACCGGGTCACGGCGAATTTCAATGCGATGTCGTTGGTCAGCAAGCTGTGATAGCGACACCATCGTTTCAGGGCAACCTCCAACGTCGGTGACCCAAGGGCGGCCCGGCACAGCATTCCATAGCTGCCCCACGGCAATCGGCGTGAAAACCAGCCCAGCGCCTCGTCGTCCAGTTCCTGGATGGCGATGCCGAACAGGGTTTGCATTTGCGAGCCCGTGACCCGGTTGCGCGGATCCGACAGAAATTCCGGCGCGATTCGCGCCCGCCGCAGCGCGCCGCTCAGATCGACGCCGTAGCGGCGATAGGCGGCCATGATCGCCCGGACGAACGCCACGGGCGTTATCGCAATCTCGGGAACCACGGACATCTTCGTTCAGCTCATCGGTGCATATCGAACGCCAATCCTAATCGGCGTGGCGAACATTGCAACCACATTGGCGTTTTCGCTGGCAACTATTGCAACCCGATTGGCAAATCTTGCCTTCGGGTTCTTTTTACCATTGTGACCATCATGACAAGCCGATATCGCCAATCCCAGGTTGGCGTTGCGGCGTCGACCATCACCGCCGCGCGGTAAAGGCGTATGATGGCACCCATAACCATCGACAGGAGAACCTTCCCATGTCCGCGGTCGTCAGCCCGTTCAAAATCCCCCTGCCCAGTACCGACAAAGCCAAACTCACGCACAAAATCCGCTTCGTCACCGCCACCAGCCTATTCGACGGTCACGACGCCTCGATCAACATCATGCGCCGCATTATCCAGGGCAGCGGCGCGGAAGTGATCCATCTCGGCCATAACCGCTCGGTGGACGAAATCGTCACCGCCGCCTTGCAGGAAGACGCCCAGGGCATCGCGGTCAGCTCCTATCAGGGCGGCCACATCGAATTCTTCAAGTACATGATCGACCTGCTGCGCGAACGCGGCGGCGACAACATCAAGGTGTTCGGCGGCGGCGGCGGCGTGATCGTGCCCGACGAAATCCGCGAACTGCATGACTACGGTGTGGCCCGCATCTTCTCGCCGGAGGACGGCCAGGCGATGGGTTTGCAGGGCATGATCGACCACATGCTGACGGTCTGCGACACTGACCCCGGCCAATACGCGCCCAAGGGTCTCGACATCATCAAATCCGGCGACTGGCGGGCATTGTCCCGGCTGATTACCGCGCTGGAAAACCGCGCCGTCGCCCCCGAATTGCGTCAACAGATTCTCGATCAGGCCAAGGCGCGCACCGTGCCGGTATTGGGCATCACTGGCACCGGCGGCTCCGGCAAATCGTCGCTGACCGATGAACTGGTGCGGCGCTTCCGGCTCGATCAGGACGACCGACTGAAAGTCGCGGTCATCGCCGCCGATCCGTCCCGGCGCAAGACCGGCGGCGCGCTCTTGGGCGACCGCATCCGCATGAACGCTATCGCCGGGCCGAATCTGTACATGCGCTCGCTGGCGACCCGCGCCGCCGGCAGCGAAGTCCCCGAAACCCTGGGCGACATTCTGGCCGCCTGCAAGCTGGCCGGCTTCGACCTGCTGATCGTCGAGACCTCCGGCATCGGTCAGGGCGACGCCGCCATCGTGCCGCTGGTGGATCGTTCCGTGTACGTGATGACCCCGGAATTCGGCGCCGCCTCGCAGTTGGAAAAGATCGACATGCTGGATTTCGCCGACGCGGTGGCGATCAACAAGTTCGACCGCAAGGGCGCGGAAGACGCGCTGCGCGATGTGCGCAAACAGGTGCAGCGCAACCGCAAGGTGTTCGCCCAATCCCCGGAGGAAATGCCGGTCTATGGCACCATCGCCGCCCGCTTCAACGACAACGGGGTGACGGCGCTGTATCAAGGCGTGGTCGAACTGCTGCGCGACAAGGGCTTGGCGTTGCAACCAGGCCGCTTGCCGTCCGCTGAGGACAAGGCATCCACTGGCAAGACCGTGATCGTGCCAGCGGCCCGCGCCCGCTATCTGGCCGAAATCGCCGACACCGTGCGCGGTTATCACAAGCAGGTCGAGGAACAGGTCAAGCTGATTCGCCAGTGTCAGCAGTTGCGCGCGGTCATCGGCCTGCTACAAGCCGAGGACAAATCGACCGCCGATCTGCAACCGCTGCTGGAACGGGTCGAAACGCAGATCGATCCGCACGCGCGCAAGCTGGTGGACATGTGGCCGCAGGTGAAAGAGAGCTACAGCGGCGACGAGTACGTGGTCAAAATCCGTGACAAGGAAATCCGTACCAAACTGACCAGCCGCTCGCTGTCCGGCAGCCGGATTCCCAAGGTGGCACTGCCGCGTTTCGACGAACACGGCGAGTTGCTGCGCTGGATGATGCTGGAGAACCTGCCGGGCAGCTTCCCGTACACCGCTGGCGTGTTCGCCTTCAAGCGCGAGAATGAGGACCCGACCCGCATGTTCGCCGGCGAGGGCGACCCGTTCCGCACCAACCGCCGTTTCAAGAAGCTGTCGGAACACGCCGAAGCGACTCGGCTATCCACCGCCTTCGATTCGGTGACGCTGTACGGCTGCGATCCCGACGAGCGACCGGACATTTATGGCAAGGTCGGCAACTCCGGCGTATCCATCGCCACGCTGGACGATTTAGAGGTGCTGTATTCCGGTTTCGATGTGTGTTGTCCCACCACGTCGATTTCGATGACCATCAACGGTCCGGCCCCGATCATCCTGGCCATGTTCTTCAACACCGCCTTCGACCAGCAGATCGAGAAGTTCGAGCGCGACAATCATCGGCCGCCGACCGACGACGAGATCGAGAAGATCAAGGAATGGGTGCTGGAGAACGTGCGCGGCACGGTGCAGGCCGACATTCTCAAGGAAGATCAGGGGCAGAATACCTGCATCTTCTCCACCGAATTCGCCTTGAAGATGATGGGCGACATTCAGGAGTATTTTGTCCATCACGCCGTCAAGAATTTCTATTCGGTGTCCATCTCCGGCTATCACATCGCCGAAGCGGGGGCCAATCCAATTTCGCAACTGGCTTTCACGCTCGCCAACGGTTTCACCTACGTCGAGGCGTATCTGGCGCGCGGAATGCACATCGATGATTTCGCGCCGAATCTGTCGTTCTTCTTCAGCAACGGCATGGACCCGGAATATTCGGTGATGGGTCGGGTGGCGCGGCGGATTTGGGCGACCGCGATGCGCTACAAATACGGCGCCAACGAGCGCAGCCAAAAGCTGAAATACCACATCCAAACCTCGGGTCGCTCCTTGCACGCCCAGGAAATGGATTTCAACGACATCCGCACGACGTTGCAGGCGTTGATCGCCATCTATGACAACTGTAACTCGCTCCACACCAACGCCTACGACGAGGCGATCACCACCCCGACCGAGGAATCGGTGCGGCGAGCGATGGCGGTGCAGTTGATCATCAACAAGGAATGGGGTCTGGCGAAGAATGAGAACCCGAATCAGGGCGCGTTCATCATCGACGAACTGACCGATTTGGTGGAGGAGGCGGTGTTGCGGGAGTTTGAGCGGATCAGCGAGCGCGGCGGGGTGTTGGGCGCGATGGAAACCGGCTATCAGCGCGGCAAGATTCAGGAGGAATCGCTGTATTACGAGACGATCAAACACGACGGTTCCTACCCGATCATCGGCGTCAACACCTTCCGCAACCCGCACGCCAAGCACGAGGACGTGAAGATCGAACTGGCCCGTTCCTCCGAGGAGGAGAAGCAGAGCCAATTGCAGCGCCTGCGGGAATTTCAGGAGCGCAATCGCAAGGACAGCGGCGCGATGCTGGCGCGATTGAAACAGGCGGCCATCCACAACGAAAACCTGTTCGCGGTGCTGGTGGACGCCGTGCGCTGCTGCTCGCTAGGGCAGATCACCACGGCGCTGTTCGAGGTGGGCGGGCAGTATCGGCGGAATATGTAGGTACTTGACGAGACGCGCTTAGCCGGAACCGGATTTGCGGACCGGTTGAGCGCGTCGGGTCGGCGTGGCGGTCCACGGATCATCGGGCCAGGGATGCTTGGGATAGCGGCCCTTCAACTCCTTCTTGACCTCGGCGTAGGTGCGTTCCCAGAAGCCGCGTAAATCCTGGGTGACCTGAATCGGCCGCTGCGCCGGCGACAGCAGATGCAGCGTCACCGCAATCCGCCCATTGGCGATGCGCGGGGTGTCCGCCAGCCCGAACAGTTCCTGCAATTTCACCGCCAGCACCGGCGGTTCGCCTGGCGTGTACCGCAAACGCAAACGCGAACCACTGGGTACTTGCAGATGGGTCGGTGCCAGTTCGTTCAACCGCGCCCGCTGCCGATGATCCAGTAGCGCCTGAAGCGCCGCCGCCAAATCCAACCGCTGCAAGTGCTCGCGCCGGGTGATGCCATCCAGCCACGGCGCCAGCCACTCGTCCAAATGCTCGGCCAGCCAACCGTCGGCTACATCCGGCCAGCCATCCGTTGGAAACCAGTGGCGTAAGGACAGCACCCGCGCCCGCCAGTCGCGCAACTCATCGCTCCATGGCAGGCTGTCCAGTCCCATCCGATGGACGCCGGCCAGCATGGCTTGGCGCAACAGTACCGGATCGGCGCTCGCCAAGGGGGCGCTGTCGAGGATCACGGCGCCCAACCGCCGTTGTCGACGGGCGACCACCGCCGCCTGCCGGTCGTCCCAGTGTACCTCCGCGACCGTCCGCACCCGCGCGGCGAGTTGCGTTTCCAGATCGGCTGGATCGACGGGCGCGGCCAACCAGATCCGGCCTTCACTAGCGCCAGCGTCCAGGTGCGCCACGGCCAGCCAGTCACAGCCCAACCAGGGATCGCCGGCCAGCAGCCGCGCGCCACGCCCGTTGGCCAACAGATAGCGATCCGCGCCGCCGTCGCGCCGTCGGGCTATCCGGTCGGGATAGGCCAGCGCTAGCAGTAGACCAATAATTTCCGCTGCCGGTGGCGTTTCGGGTCCGGGACCGACCCGCAACAATTGCCGCCAGCGCCGCGCCGCCTGATCCACCCGGACGCAAGCGGCGGGATCGGCGGGCCCGCGCCGCGCGCCGTCGCGCCGGAAGGCTTGCAACGCCTCCAACCGGGCCGTGAGGTCACAGCCGAAGGGGTGCTCGCCGCGCAACAGGTCGCGCTCTTCCAACAGAGCGGCCAAATCGGCGGCCAGCGCGCCATGCCCAAGCGCCACGCCCCGCCGTAGCAGGTGCCCTAACCGGGGATGAGTCGGCAGCTCCGCCAGGTCTTGTCCGGTCGGCGTGAGGCGGCCCTGCTCGTCCAGCGCCTCCAACTCGATCAGCAATGCCCGCGCTTGCGCCAGCGCGCCGGGTGGCGGCGGATTGAGCCAGGCCAGCGCCAGCGGATCATTCACGCCCCACTGCGCCAGTTCCAGCGCCAGCGGCGCCAGGTCGGCGTCAAGAATTTCCGGATCACGGCGTGGCCGCAACCGGTTCTGCGTGGATTCGCTCCACAGGCGATAACAAACACCCGGCCCCAGCCGACCGGCGCGACCGGCCCGCTGTTCGGCGGCGTCAGCGGTGATGCGCACCGTCTCCAGCCGGGTCAGGCCAGCGCGTGGGTCGAAGCGCGGAACACGGGTCCAGCCGGCGTCCACCACCACGCTCACACCTTCGATGGTCAGGCTGGTTTCGGCGATGGGCGTGGCGAGCACGATCTTGCGTCGACCCTCGGGGTCCGGCAGCAAGGCGCGTTGCTGCGCGTCGCCCGGTAGATCCCCGTACAGCGGACCGAGCGCCAGCCCGGCGCATGCCGGTTCTGCTTCCAGCCGCCGCCGAATCTGGCGGATTTCACCGCCGCCGGGTAGAAATACCAGCAGATCGCCGGCGTGGCGGGGCAAGGCGGTCAACACCGTGCGTACCACCGCGCTGAAATCGACCCCATCGGGGTCGCGCGGCAGATAATGCCGGGTCACCGGATGAGCGCGACCCTCGCTGGTGACGATGGGCGCGTCGCCGAGCAGCCGGGCCACCGCCGCGCCGTCCAGGGTCGCCGACATCACCAGCAGCCGCAGGTCCTCGCGCAGGCCACGTTGGCTGTCCAGGCACAAGGCCAGGGCCAGATCGGCGTGCAGGCTACGTTCGTGAAATTCGTCGAAAATCACCAATCCCACCCCATCCAGTGTGGGGTCGCGCTGCAAACGGCGAGTCAGAATCCCCTCGGTCAGCACCTCGATCCGGGTCTGGCGCGATGCCTGGTTATCAAAGCGAATGCGATAGCCCACGGTTTGACCGACCGCTTCGCCCAACAGGCTGGCCATGCGCGCCGCCGCCGCCCGCGCCGCCAGTCGGCGTGGCTCCAGCAGCAGGATGGAGCGACCGGCCAGCCATGGCTCGTCAAGCAACGCCAGCGGAACGCCGGTGGTCTTGCCGGCCCCGGGCGGCGCTTGCAGAACCAGCGCGGTGGACTCGCGCAACGCGGCCCGAATCGCCGGCAGCACGGGTTCAATGGGCAGGAGGGTGGGGTCGGTCGGTGGCGACGGGACGAACGGAGGCACGTTCAATGAAGGTCGTGAAAGCGGTGAAAGCGGTGAAAGCCGCCGGGGCAATGGGTGGCGATCATGCGTCAAGTTGCGTTGCCGCGTGCATTATTGCAGGGCTTTGACTATGGTTTAATCCATGGTTTAACCCATCGCATTCGGTTCGGCGGCAACGTCGACCGCTCCAATCATACGCCAGCTTGCAATGGAGGATATCGTCGGCATGGGTATCGCAAGCGACTTATTGGCCAAACCCGGCGTGATCGCCGTTGGTGAATATGCTTATCGAGGCGACCGATTTTCCTACCGGGGCGCTTTGACTGAGGAATATGCCCGCATGGCCTCCATCATGTGTCGCGCCACCACCATGGGCGCGAATATGGAAGGCGCGATGTTCGAGGCGCTGCGGTCAGGCAGCGGGTTGCATCCACCGCGCGGTTGGGTGGTGCACGGCCCCGCCCATACCGTGTGCGTGGTCGCGAACATGTTTTGTCTACTTGATAATACCAAAGCATCGATCAATGACATTGTCGGATTCATGTGCAGGGAGTTGGCCAGTGTGACCCCCGACATGATCTGATCCCGCAAGGGTTGCCAAATCGAGGAAATCGAAGAAGTTGAGGAAATTTGGGAGAAGCGACGATGACGAAACTTGACGATTTGATGAAATTGCCTGGAGCGATGGCGGCCTTCGAATTCCGGGGTAGCGGTGAATTGCTGGAGCAGCGCATCGCCTATCCCGATCGCATCGACGAATCCATCCTCGATCTGTTGGCCCACATGTGCGCGGCCAACATGAGCATCGCCACCATGCAGGCGCGTGGCTGGGAGAAGGTGACGACCATGAAGGGGTTTTATCCTGTTCAGGAATTCACCCTGATCGGCTTCGATTGGTCGGTCGTGGTCAGTGGCTTGCACCGGGAACAGTACAAGCAGGCTGGCAAGTTCAGCCTACCGCCGTTCATGGGAGTCGTCATGGCCAACGACAAGGCTGATTACGAGGCAGCCTTTACGATTCTGGAACAGCCGGAGTCCGGTCAATGAGCATGATCCGGCGCTTACTCGCCTTGGACGGCGTCAACGTGGTTTGCCATTTTCGTGACGACGGCTATTTGATCGAAGGTTATGGCCTGATGAGCCGCAATGACATGGATCGGCTGGCGCGATTCGCCCGTGACTATCGGCGGATGATTCAAGGCAATGCCGATCAGTTGGCTATGTTCACCAACATGCGTGGCTGGACTCCACCACGAGGTTGGGTGGTGCGCGGCGCGACCCAGTCGGTGTGCGGCGTCGCCAATCTAGTCTGTGTCGTGGACAGCAGCGGAGCGCCACTGAACGAAATCTTGCTGGAATTGAGAGAAGTTTCGCATTGGTAGGGGGCCGCCGAAATTATCGGTCGTTTCTAGCCTCTAATCCAAAGGTTTCTCGACACTTCCGGTGGAAACGGGCGGTCAATCCCCATGAACGTCGCTTATGGTTGGTATGCGCCATGGAGTTGTAATGTATCGGAACGGATGATTTTCGCGAACGACCTTCAGGCTTGCCCGGCGGGAGCAAGAACCGGCGAAGCACCGGAATCAAGGGTATGGAAGATTTTGTTGTTATTTTGTAGTCAAACCGTGGTTTTTTTGATACTCTATGAGTATGATGACGCGATTTGATCTGTCCTTTGAGAGCCTTGGGTTTGTCACCGCCATGTCTAAGCGAATTATTGTTTCCCTAGGGGTTTGCAGTTTGCTGGGCGCTTGCGCGCTCAATGCCTGGCCAGTGGCGGCGCAAGTCGCCGGCGGTCCGGAGATTTCGACGCAAAACGCCGCCGCGCCCGCCGTGGCGAGTTTGGACGCCTCCCAAGGTTCGGCGCCCTTAAGACCATCCAGGGAAATCGAGCCGACGGGTGACGAGATGGAGCCGGAAACACCCGCCGTCGCGCCGGCGGAAACGGCGGAGACAGTGGCCACGCCGCCGCCCCTGCCGCCCTGTCCAGTGGGCGCGGCAAATCTGGACGGCCAGGTTGCCGTCCAGATTTGCCAGCGGGTACGAACCGATCCGCCGCCGACCTACTTGACGGTGGACGGTCGCGCCTTGCGGTCGTTGGAATCCACCATTCGGTTCTATGCCCAGCGCGAGTACCGGGCGGGCTGGCTCGAGGCCAGCGGCGGCCCGTCGGCGGCGGCCGAGGATTTGTTGAAGGCCGTGGCCGAAGCCGATCAGGAAGGGTTGCGGAGCGCCGATTACCGTCCAGCCGAGCTGCACAAGCGACTCAAGGCCATCCAACAGCAAGGATCGGCGGCGCACCCCAATGCCCTGGCCGAATTCGACTTGCTGTTCACCGACACCTTCCTAACCTATGGCTCCCACCTGCTGGCTGGCCGGCTGCCGCCCCGCAAGGTGGACCCTGAGTGGGCGATCAGGCCCCGCGCCCGCGATCTGGTGGTGATACTGCAGGAGGCGCTGGCGAAGGAAACGGTGAGTCATTCGTTGCGGGCGTTGCGACCGCGAGAGAAGGGCTATGTCCAGTTGCGCGAGGTGCTGCGCAAGTACCGCGAGGTCGCGGCGACCGGCGGCTGGCCGACGGTGGTCGTGGGCCTCGCGCCCGGCGCGCAGGGCCCAAAGGTGCGGGATTTGCGCGCCCGGTTGCAGGCCAGTGGCGATCTGTCCGGTAGCGACCCGTCCAGCAAGAACGAATCGGCGGTGTTCGACAAGGCGGTGGCCGACGCGGTGCGCCGCTTTCAGAAACGGCATGGCCTGGCGGAAACCGGAACCGTCAACGCTGAGACGCAAGCGGCGTTGAACGTACCGGTCACCGAGCGTATCCGTCAGGTCGAATTGAACCTGGAACGCTGGCGTTGGATGCCGGACGACTTCGGTTCGCGCTACATCCTGGTCAACATCCCCAGCTTTAAGATGAAAGTATTTGAGGATGACAAGCGAGTCATCGAGTCGAACGTGGTGGTGGGTCGGCAGGAACGGCAAACCCCGGCCTTCACCGCCAACATGGCCTACCTGGTGCTCAGCCCAAAATGGTACGTGCCGCGTTCCATCGCGGTGAAGGACAAGCTGCCGCAACTGAGGCGTAGCCCCTATGCCCTGGCGCGGCAGAACATCCGGGTGTTCAACAACGCCGGTCAGGAGATCAGACCGGGAGCGGTCAACTGGCAAGCGGTCAGCGCCAGCAACTTCAACTATCAGTTACGTCAGGACGCGGGTCCCCGCAATGCGCTGGGCGGGATCAAGTTCATGTTTCCCAATCCCTACAACGTCTATTTGCACGATACCCCGTCGCGCAATTTGTTCAGCCGCAGCCAGCGGACGTTCAGTTCCGGTTGCATCCGCATTTCCAACCCGGTCGAACTGGCTGAATACCTGCTGAAATTCGATCCGAAATGGACCCGGGACACGATCAAGACTGCCTCCACCAGCGGCAAGCAGCGGGTGGTCAATCTGCCGCGGACGGTGCCCGTCTATCTGGTGTACTGGACCGCTTGGGTGGATGAGGAAGGTCTGGCTAATTTCCGCAGTGATATTTACCAGCGCGACAAACCGATGATTCGAGCGCTGTACGAGGGCGGCGCGAGCGGCAAGAAGGGCGCGTAACCTATCCGGCGCGAAGTCTGGACGATCCCTCGGCCATGGCGGCTGGGGGATTTTTGTTTTGAGCGGAGTAAATGAATGCGCGTGGCGGTGGGCGTGCAGTATGACGGGTCTGGGTTCCAGGGCTGGCAGGCGCAGCGGCCGGGCGTGCGAACCGTGCAGACCGTTCTGGAACAGGCGCTGGCCCGGGTGGCGGATCATCCGGTTCGCCTGGTATGTGCTGGCCGCACCGACGCCGGAGTGCATGGTGTGGGCCAAGTGGCGCACTTCGACACTGCGGCGGCGCGTTCGGCGCGAAGCTGGGTGTTGGGTGGCAACGCCCATCTGTCCATGGATCTCAGCCTGAGTTGGGCGCGGGAAGTATCGGATGACTTTCACGCCCGCTTTTCGGCGCTGGCTCGCCGCTATCGTTATCTGATGCTCAACCGACCGTATCGCTCAGCGCTGTGGTGGGGGCGAGCAGCCTGGTGCTACCGACCGCTCGACGCGGAACGGATGGACGAGGCCGGGCAAGTCCTGATTGGTGAGCACGATTTCAGCGCGTTTCGCGCCGCCGAGTGCCAAGCGCGGCATCCGGTTCGGGAAATCCGTGAGCTGACGGTGCGACGGCGAGGCGACGGTCTGGTGTTGGAGGTGGAGGCGAATGCGTTCCTGCATCACATGGTGCGCAACATCGCCGGGGTACTGATGGCGATTGGGGCCGGCGACCGACCGGTCGAGTGGGCGCGGGAGGTGTTGGAACAGCGGGACCGAAGGCGGGCGGGCGTTACCGCGCCAGCGGAAGGGTTATATCTGTGGGCGGTGCGTTATCCAGACCAGTTCGGCTTACCGGCGGGGGGGGATGCCATGCCGGCGTTTGGGGTTTGAACGGCAAGGCGCTAAGGGCGGCGCGACCGACGGCCGCCGCCACAGGGGCTACCCTGGGTAAAGACGCGCGCCGGGCGGCGGTCCAGCATGGGTCGCTTGGGCAAGCTCCCCTGATTTTCCCGCTTTGGCAAGGGGGCAAGGGGGGGGGTTGCCCAGTCAGCGCGCGGTGGCGGACCGGTATGCTGGGTCATGAAAGCTTGTGCTCCATGCTTGCGTCCTGTCCGTGTGCCCTCGCCGCCCGTCGCGCCGGTGCCGGCGGGTTGCCAGAGCGGAATCAGATGGCGCTTGCCGTTGCCAATCAGGTCGGCCCGGCCCATCCGCTTGAGCGCCTCGCGCAGCAATGGCCAGTTCTCCGGGTCGTGATAGCGTAGGAACGCCTTGTGCAACCGCCGCTGCTTCAAGCCCTTGGGTACGAAGACCACTTCGCCCCGGTCGCGGTGGATACCTTTCAGCGGATTGCGGCCGGTGTGGTACATGGCGGTGGCCAGCGCCATCGGACTGGGCAGGAACGCCTGCACCTGGTCGGCGCGAAAGCCGTTCCGCTTCAGCCACAGGGCGAGATTTAGCATGTCCGCGTCAGTCGTGCCGGGATGGGCGGCGATGAAATAGGGAATCAGATATTGCTCCTTGCCAGCTTCCTTCGAATATTTTTCGAACAGTTCCTTGAATCGGTCGTAAGCCCCGATACCAGGTTTCATCATTTTCGCCAGCGGCCCGGTCTCGGTATGCTCGGGAGCGATCTTGAGATAGCCGCCGACGTGGTGGGAGACCAGTTCGCGCACGTAGGCCGAATCGCGGATCGCTAGGTCATAACGCACTCCCGAGGCGATCAGGACTTTCTTCACCCCCGGCAGTTCCCGCGCCTTGCGATACAGGCCGATCAGGGACGAATGATCGGTGTTGAGGTTGGGACAGATGTCGGGATGGACGCAGGACAGTCTGCGGCAACTTTGCTCGATTTCCCGCGATTTGCAGGCCAAACGATACATGTTGGCGGTCGGTCCGCCGAGGTCGGAAATGACGCCGGTGAAGCCTGGCGTCCGGTCGCGGATCTCCTCGATCTCGCGCAGAATCGAGGCTTCCGAGCGAGACTGGATGATGCGGCCTTCGTGCTCGGTGATCGAACAGAAGGTGCAGCCACCGAAACAGCCGCGCATGATGTTGACGGAGAAACGGATCATCTCGTAGGCCGGGATGCGGGCGTTGCCGTAGCTCGGATGCGGGACACGGGCGTAGGGCAGGTCGAACACGGCGTCGAATTCCGGGGTGGTCAACGGAATCGGTGGCGGGTTGAGCCACACATCGCGGTCGCCGTGGCGCTGCACCAGGGCGCGGGCGTTGCCGGGATTGGTTTCCAGATGCAGCAACCGCGAGGCGTGGGCATACAGCACTGGATCGTTTCTGACCTGTTCGTAACTGGGCAGGCGAATGACGGTCTTGGCGCGGTCGTGGCGGGGAGTGTGGGAACCGCTGTCAAGCGTCGAGTCGATCTCCAGCCAATCTTCCGGCAGGCGGCCACCACGGATGAACACCGTGCCCCGCAGATCACGCATGACCTTGGGAGATTCGCCGGCGGCGACGCGATGGGCGACTTCGACGATGGCGCGCTCGGCGTTGCCGTACAGCAGCAGGTCGGCCTTGGCGTCCAGCAGGATCGAACGACGCACCGTGTCCGACCAGTAGTCGTAATGGGCGATGCGGCGCAGGCTAGCCTCGATGCCGCCGATGACGATGGGCGCGTCGGGATACGCTTCACGACAGCGTTGGCTGTAGACGATCACCGCCCGGTCCGGCCGCTGACCGCCCTCGTCGTTGGGGGTGTAGGCGTCGTTGTGGCGCAACCGCCGGTCGGACGTGTAGCGATTGACCATCGAGTCCATGTTGCCCGCCGTGACCCCGAAGAACAGATTGGGCTGGCCCAGCGCCTGGAACGGTTCGGCGGTGGTCCAGTCGGGTTGGGCGATGATACCGACCCGGAAACCTTGCGCCTCCAGCAGTCGACCGATGATGGCCATGCCGAAGCTGGGGTGGTCCACGTAGGCGTCGCCGGTGACGAGGACGATGTCGCAGGAATCCCAACCGAGCGTATCCATCTCGGCGCGCGTCATCGGTAGGAAGGAGGCGATACCAAAGCGGGCGGCCCAGTACTTGCGATGGGAAAACAGCGGAGAAGCGGCGGGCATGAGCGTTTGGAAGGGGGTAGGGCTTGGTGGCATACGCGCCAACAATGGGTAAAGGATCGAAAAATCTGTAAAAAATGGCAGGTTCAAGGTTTCTCACACCCTTCGCAATCGGAAGACGAAGACCGATCACGATGAACTTGCCATGCGGTCATGTGGATACGACATTCGAGCGCTTCTTGCAAGAGTTGCTCGAAGACTTTCGGGAACTGGCCTTCGAGCGCAAGGCGTTCACCCGCGGTCGCAAGATCAAAACTTCGAAGCATCCGCTCCAGGTGGTGATGAACTACCGCGGCATCGATCGGGTGCTGCGGGAGACGGCGGGCAACTTCACCCTGTTGGAAGAGCGAATTAGCGATACGGCGATCCAGAAACGGCTGAAGGCGTGCGTGCCGTGGGTGAAAGCGCTGCTATTGCTCCACCCGCCCTGAATTGGCGGGTAGAGGCGTTTTAACTTGATACGGGCATCGGGGGGTGAAGCGCCAGTTGATCGGGTGGGGGCAAGCGTTGCGCGCCTGTTCCCAGACGACCACCTCCCGGGTCAGGGTGTCGGCGTCGGGGATGCGGCGATCCAGACATTGCCGGCTCAGGACGCTCAGTTCGATCGCGGCCATGGTCGGGGGGGCGGTCGCGGCGATTATCGCCAGCGGCGTCAATCAAGACGGGCGGCGAGAAATCTTGGGTTTGGGATTGGGCGACTCGAAGGCGCGAGTCTTCTGATATGGATTTCCTACGGCGCTTGCGCCAGCGAGGGTTGAGCGGGGTCGAGTGGATCATTTCCGACGCCCACGAGGGTTTGAAAGCGGCCATTGCCCAAGTCTTCACCGCCAGCTGGCAGCGTTGCCGGGTACATTTCTTGCGCAACCTCCTAGCCCGCGTACCCAAAACCCGCCCGTCGCTGGCCGGCACGCTGGTGCGTCAGGTCTTTATCCAGCCCGGTGCCAAAGGCGCTCTTGACGGACGCAACCCGCAGAGGGGGAAAATGGATCCCCATCCGCCCACCGGAAGGCGCTCGAAGCAAGCTATCTGGCCATTCACCGTTAGCCAGTTAGGCGACGCCAAGATACTTACCGATGAACTTGTTCTTATCCGTATTCATTACTCTTGTCGCTTGAGAAACCGCCGAACAAGTCGGGCAGTATGCCCAGATCCCTCGAATCGACATTTCAGAATCCGCGACTTGCAACCCGTCGGCTCAATCGGGCGGCATGAATTTGAAGAAGACGACGTTGTTGTGGATATCCGCGGTACACAACGCCTTCATTCCGGGTATAGACATGGTGACCTGGCGGCTCCCCATGATGTACGCATTTGACTGGATCACGCGAACCGAACTCATGCGCTCGTTCGCTTCGTCGGCCATCCGGCTTGCACAGGCTTGCTCCTGAGCGTTTGTATCGCCCGTCGCCTCCTTGTTCGACGACGACGAGCGCCGCTGGCGCTCTGGATGTCTGCTGAAATGCATGTCGTGGATGTCGTACTTTCGGTCCACCCAACAGGTGGCCGAACCGCCCGGGAAGATCAAGTCCACCGTGGCCATGCCCGACTCCGAGCCCTCGGTCTTCGTCACTCGGACGTCGCTCATCGGGATGTTCCGCATTTCGGCCACCCGGCCCGCACAGGCCTGTTCCTGGCCGGGATCGGCCAAGGCGGGCCCGCAGGCCAGGATCAAGCTCACCGCGAAAGGACACGCGGTCATCGACTGCTTTGTCATCACATCGTCTCCTCGTTGAAAAACCATTGGCGCTCGGGTGTTCAGCGTGGTGCCGGTTTGATGATGCAAGTGATCGTCGCGACCGACCGCGTATAGTAGTCGGAAAGCGACGCCTCGCGATTTCCGCTCGTCCAACAGGCCGATCGAATCCCGCAGCGAGCGGCCCAACTGGTCAAGCTTCTAGACAATGAGTCTATCATCCTTGTCGGGCGCCTTGAGACACTTTGCCAATTTGGGCCGTTTTCGTCGGCGACGCCCCGAAACACGCTTATCTGGAATGGCCAGACCAATCCATCATCGCGACGTTGGAACCGTCCGGCTCAGGCTCCCGCCATACCGCTCATTACGACGATGGCGCTTTCGTCTTTTGGATCAAGGGCGATGCAGCCACTTTCGAACGGCCTCAGCAAGAGGCGCTCAACTGTCGGATTGCGGAACCCGGCTGACATCTCACACTAAGTGCCTGTCAAAAAATAACCTGTACAAGTTTCATGTGGACGGAAGGATGGTGTAATTCCATTCACCGTGAAAGTCTGCCCTCTCGATTTTGATCTTTTCAAGTTCTTCGTCGGTCACATGGATACCTTTCGGGTAGGTGTGGGTATCGAGTTTGGCTTCAATCTTCAGCCCCGTCCGGGTGGTCGTGCCCGCGATCAAATTCACCACGACTTCATGGCTGAACAGGGGTTTTCCCCGCCAATTCATGCTGATGTGGCTGAACAGCCGATGCTCGATCTTGTTCCACTTGCGGGTCCCCGGCGGGAAATGGCATACGGAAATGCGCAGCCCCGTCGGGTCGGCAAGCCGCCGCAGGGCGACCTTCCAAAGGCGCACCCGCGATCCGTTGCCGCCACCGCCGTCGGCGGTCACCAGCAACTCCGTGGCCTCTGGGTAACGCGGGCGGCCCATCTTGTCCCACCAGCGCCGCAACGTCTCCACGGCAAACTCGGCCGTGTCATGGTCGGTGCCGACACTCACCCAGCCCGTGTATGGCGGCCGGGTCGTATACGCCGTAGGGATTGGCCTTGCCCAGCGCCTTGTCCACGAAGTCATCAACCCGCAACCGCCTCGGGATCGCCCTTGGGACGCCATTCCCGCCCGCCGTTCTTGAAATCCCCGACCAGTTCCTTTTTCTGGGTGTCCACGGATACGACCGGTTGCCCGCGCCGCTGGAAATCCTCGGCCCGCCCGTGGATAAACCGGAACTGGGCGTCCCGGTCCGGATGGACGGAGCCTTCCTGGGTCTTTGGGTGGCCTTGGAGGCTGTACCCTAGGCCGCCCAGCCAAGACGCGACCGTCTGGTGGCTGACCCGGTAGCCCTGGGCCGCCAGCGCGTCCGCCAACTGCCGGGTGCCGCGGCAGGTCCAGCGAAGGGGGCTTTCCGGATCGCCCCGCGTTGTCGGCTTGACCAATGCCTCCAGCGCCGACAACAACCCCGGCCCTTGTCGGGTCGGGTTTTTGCGGCCACCACCCGCTTTCCAGATTCGACCCGGAAGGCTGGAGCCCAAATCTTGGGCTTTTTCGGTTTCTTCCCGATGCAGCGTCACTCGCGACAGGCCGGTGGCTTTGGCAACGATACTTTGCCTGCCATAGCCAATAGTTTCAGCCTCCGCAGCTGCCCATACCCGGCGACCACGTTCGTCCAGCACACCGGACAGGCGCTCAAATTTTCCACGAACTTTGCGGATGATGTCCTCTTTATCCATGAGAATATCATGTGTTCAGCGAGCTAACTGGTACAACTTATTATTCGTGATTGAGGGTCGTCGCGCTAGCGGACAATCACTGCCCACCGTGCAAGTCCCGACCGCGCAGTTTGCGACGTTGAACTGGGTCAATACGCACTGGGGACACGGCGTGACCGTCGTCGCCGGACAAAGCTTGAAGGACCACGCTCGGGCGGGCATTCAGATTCTTTCGCGCGAACGAGGCGATATCCCGCGCCAGATCATTTTCGGGCATCTCGGCTGGCGCTGGCTGGAGGATGGTTGGTATTTCCTGCACGGCGGCGGTGCCATCGGTGAAGCCGGCCAGCGGACTGGCGTGGAGGTAGACATCGGTCCTGGCCATTTACAGCATTATCGATTGCCGGACCCACCCGCGCCGAAATCGGGGGAGATCATCGCTGCCATTCGTGCCAGTTTGGCGCTGGCAACCTTGGCCGCCAACCCAGCCATCGGTTGGAGTCTGTTGGCGGCGGTCTATCGTGCGCCTTTGAACGAAGCTTTGCCGGTGGATATGTCGATCTTCCTGCACGGTCCGACCGGAGTGAAGAAATCGGAGTTGACCGCTCTGGCGCTGGCCCATTTCGGCGCATTCGACAGCCGGAACTTTCCGGCCAACTGGCAGGATAGCCCCAATCGCTTGGAGAAGATCAGCCACCACGTCAAGGACGCGCTGCTGGTGGTGGACGACTTCAAACCGCAAGGCGATAGCCGCGCCAACGCCAAGTTACACGATGCGGCTGAGCGATTGCTGCACCACGCCGCCGGCAATCGCAGTGGGCGCGGCCGGATGCGCGCTGACTTGAGCGAAGCACCCAGCTACTACCCACGCGGGTTGATCCTCTGTTCCGGCGAAGACTTGCCAGGCACGAGTTCACCCAGCCTGCGGGCGCGATTGTGGGTGCTACGGTTGGAGCCAGCGGCGGTGAATCTCCCCGCCTTGAGCGCGGCGCAGCGACAGCGTCCCGCCCTGGCGCGCGCCATGAGCGGTTATCTTGCCTGGCTGGCTCCGCAACTGGACGACCTGAAGCGGGATACCGGACGAGAGTTCGAGGAGTTGCGCGACCGGCTAGCAGCCGGTACGACTCCCGCGCATCCACGTACTCCAGCCAACCACGCCCATTTGCGAATCGGCATTGAATCCTTCTTAGCCTATGCCCAGGACGCAGGTGCGCTCAACCCGGACGAGCGCGAGCGGTGCTTGGCGGAGGCCGTCGCCGCTTTGGCCGCCGCCGCCAGTCAACACGCCGCCTATCTCCAAGACGCCGATGAGGTCGGGCGCTTCCTCAGCCTGCTGCAAGCGGTTTTGACCGGCGATATGGGCCATTTGTGCGAGAAGGAAAGCAACGGTTTGCCGGCGGAGCACGCATCGTTGATGGGTTGGCGCTCGATTACCCGCTACAACCCGGAAGCGCGGGTCAACGAGGAAACCCGCGAGCTGAGAGGACCCTGCATCGGTTGGGTGGATCGCCAGCACGTCTATCTAGAGCCGGAACTAACCTACGGGCAGGTGTGTGCCTTGGCCCAGCGCCAGGGCCGACCATTCGCGGTCAGCGCGCAAAGTCTGTGGGCGCGGCTGAAAGATCGGGGGCTACTGGCGCGCTGGAACGCCGCCGGGCAACGGCACACGCACCGCGAAACCATCAACGGTCAGCGGCGAGCCGTCATCATGCTGTCCCTTCATCACTTGGTCGCACCCGAGGAAATGCCGTCATGAGCGCCGTTTTCACTGGTACGGCTGGTACGGTCAAGGGGCGAACAATAAGCCAGCTCTCTAGTGCCGGCGCGATACCTGCCCGGACAAATATTCCCTCTTTAGGGCGACGCAGGGGTACATACCTTCTTTATAGTTTCACTCCTAATAGCCTCCGTCGGGATATCTCACCGTACCAACCGTACCAGGAAGGTATTTTGATGAGTCTGACCAATAAGTTGGCATGGTACGGTCGGCACAAAACACCGTACCAAGGTCGTACCAAAGGGCAGTTTCGACCGTACCAAACTGACCGCGAGCGCGGTTGTGCAAAAATACGAGCACCTGAATGGATTACCAGTAATGTTCTGGGGTACTGGTACGGTCAACCCTGCTCGTTGGTACGGGGGTGGTACGGCCAACAAACGCGACCGTACCAGAATAACGGATTGATAAAATTCATAAAATTGATGCGTTGGTACGGTTGGTACGGTCAAAAACACCCTGAGAGAGTTATAGAGCGGGACGTTCATAGAGGTTTAATCCGCGAGGTGTGGCATGAGCGTCCTTCTATGCCGCCAGCACTTTCGGTATTTCACCGCATGAGCGCTCCCGTGACTTTCGATGCCGTCCCCTTGTAAGCCGAGTTGGAAACCTCGCTGTCCGATTTCCCCGATCTGACCTGGAGCGAATCCTTGCGGCGCATCGTCGACCGGCAGACCGCTGGAATGCTGGATGACCGGCGAATCAGCATCGAAGTCAGCACCGCGATCCGCGAACAGATCGAAAGAGCGCAACCATGACCCTGCAACCTTTTGAGAATCCATCAACCGTCGTTCCCTTCCCGGAAATCGAGGAGCCGCCAAAGGCCAGCTACCAGATCACCCGCTTCAACGCCCTGAAGCACGGGATTTTGGCGCGGCGGGTGGTGTTGCCCCACGAGGATGTGGGCGAATTCGCCGATCTGCTGGCGGCGCTGGTCGAGGAACATCAACCGGCCGGCGCGACCGAGGCGCATCTAGTGGCGGAACTGGCCGCGATCATGTGGCGCCAGCGGCGGGTACTGCTAGCCGAAGGGGCGGCGATCAACGCCGGGTTGCTGGCGGTGACCAAACGCGCTTTCGATAGCCCGATTGAATCGGCGGTGCCCTTCGAGCGGGCGTTGTCGGGCAAGGGCGCCGATGTGCGGGAACTGATCACCGCGACGCCGGAGGAAATCGCCGAACGGCAACGGCAAGCGGCGCTGGACTGGCAAGCCACCGAGCGGGCGGCGGCGATCCTGGGCAAGGGTGGCGCGAACGCTTATGACAAGGCGTTGCGGGCGCTGCCGGGCGATGGTGGCGGCTGGTGGCGGGAGTGGATCGAGGACGAAATGGACAAGGCGAACGCCGAGGGGCTGGCCGACTTCATCCGCAACCAGTTGTTACCGTATTACCGCAACGAGAAAAGTTAAGCCCGGCACCAGCCGGCGATCCGGGCGCAAACCCTGGGCGAGGGCTTGCCGGTGCAGCGGCTGGAAAAGTTGAACCGCTACGAAACCCACCTGGACCGGAAGTTCGAGCGCACCTTGGCGATGCTGGTGAAGTTGAAAGAATTACGCGGCAATTCTATCTAAACCCTACACTCACCGGGCATGACGGCGGAATGTCAAACCGCCGATAATTGAGAAACAGTTTTTGCCCGCTGCTGCCCGAACCTGTGACCTTGCAGCGCTATTGCCCGTTGCCGTGCATCATCGAAAAAAATGAACCAACAAAATCTTGCTGATTTCATTTGGAATGTTGCCGATGCCCTGCGCGGCGATTTCAAGCAATCCGAGTTTGGCCGCATCATCCTGCCTTTTACCGTGTTGCGCCGCTTGGAGTGCGTGCTGGAACCCACTCGCGATGCGGTGCTGGCGCAATACCGGGCGTTGAAAGGCACGAGCATCAATCTCGATCTGGTCTTGCCGGGCGTGGCGGGCGCTACCTTTTACAACACCTCGACCTACACCCTGGCCACCGTCGGATCGACCAGCACGCGGGCCAACCTGGAAGACTACATGGCCAGGTTCTCGGCCAATGCCCGGCAGATATTCGAGCATTTCGCCTTCGCGATCTGGTTGGAAAGGCTGGAAAAAACCAACCTGCTTTTCTTGGTGACGAAAAAATTTGCCGACATCGACCTGCATCCCAGCGTCATCAGCAACCACGAAATGGGTTTGGTGTTCGAGCATCTGATTCGCAAGTTCGCCGAATCCGCCAACGACACGGCGGGGGAGTTTTTCACTCCGCGCGATGTGGTGCGATTGGCCACCGTGCTGGTTTTTGCCACCGACGAGGAGGCCCTGCGGGGCGAAGGCGTGGTGCGCACCGTCTACGATTGCGCGGCGGGCACCGGCGGCTTTCTGTCCTCGGCCATCGAGCAGGTGGAGGAGTGGAACCCGAACGCGAAGCTGATTCCCTACGCGCAGGAACTCAACCCGGAAACCTACGCCATCTCGGTGGCCGACAAGCTGATCAAGGGCTACGACACCCGGAACATCAAGCTCGGCAACACCCTCGCCAACGACCTGCTGCCCCACGAACGCTTCGATTATTGCTTGGCCAATCCGCCCTTCGGCGTGAAGTGGGAGAAGGTCCAGAAGGCGGTGCAAACCGAGCATGATGACTTGGGTTATGTCGGGCGCTTCGGCGCTGGCCTGCCCCGCGTGGGCGATGGCTCGCTCCTGTTCCTGATGCATTTGCTGTCCAAGCGCAAGCCGGCGGCGCAGGGCGGCACTCGCATCGGCATCGTGTTGTCCGGTTCGCCGCTATTCAACGGCGGCGCCGGCTCCGGTGAGTCGGAAATTCGCCGCTGGATTCTGGAGCAGGACTGGCTGGAAGCCATCGTCGCCCTGCCCACTGACCTTTTCTACAACACCGGCATCGGGACTTACGTCTGGATTCTCTCCAACCACAAGGCAGCCCACCGCAAGGGCAAGGTGCAACTGATCGACGCTACCGCTCTGCACACGCCCATGCGCAAGTCGTTGGGCAGCAAGCGCAAGTACCTTTCGGACGAGCAGATCGCGGCAATCGCCCGGCTGCATGATGCCTTCGAGGAAACGCCGTGCAGCAAGATTTACGAGGTGGCCGACTTCGGTTATCGCCGCATCACGGTGGAGCGGCCCCTGCGCCTGCGCGTGAGGCTGGACGAACGCAGAATCCATCAGGTTCGCCATCTGCCCGACGTACAGAACTTCATGGTGTGGATGGAAGAGCGTTTCGGGCTGGACTGTCATGAACGCTTGAACGTGCTGGAGCCGGAACTGAGCGAGCACGTCCGCGCCGCGCTGGGCTTGGACCCAAGCAAAAGCAGGGAGGAGCGGCAGAAACTGGAGAAGGAAGCCGCTGGTATCCTGCGCAAGCTGCTGGATCAGAAAGCCTGGGTTCGCCGCGTCGCCTTGAGCGATCTCATCCGCGCTTTCTGGATGCGGGATGGCGCCAGCGAGTGGGAGGACTACAACCTGTTCGAGCAGGCGCTGCGGCGCTTCGCCAAACAGCAGACGTTTCCGCTTACCGCTGCTGACATCAAGCATCTGCGGGTTTGGGTGACGGACAAAGACCCAGCCTGCGCCCCGGTCATCGCGGAGGATGTTCCGGCCAAGGCCGAGCATGAGGCGATTTTTGGCGGTTTTCCCGCCGATGGCAACCGCACGCGCTTTTATGAAGCGGACCCCGATTTGCGGGAATTCGAGAACGTGCCGCTTAAGCAGGACATCCGCGCCTACTTCACCCGCGAGGTGTTGCCGCATGTGCCGGATGCCTGGATCGACGAGACGAAACGCGACCCGAAGGATCGGCAGGTTGGCATCGTCGGCTATGAAATCAATTTCAACCGCTACTTTTATCGGTACGTGCCGCCGCGCGGGCTGGAGGAGATCGACGCCGATTTGAAAGCGGTGGAAGCCGAAATCGCCGCCCTGCTGGGGGAGGTAACGGAATGACGGCGCTCGAAATATTCAGCATTCCGTTTGGAGAGGCGGGCGGCTTATCTAGTAACCCCCGCGCCTTATCTAGTAACCCCCTAGCCTTATCTAGCAACTTCGAAAGCTTACCTACCAAGCTCGGTAGCTTACCTGACAACCCCAAGAGCTTACCAACCAAGCTCCGTCTCCAAGATGAAGCTGCTCACCATCTTCAACGCAATTTCCGACATGTACGCGATACCTATCTGCGCCCTCTGATGCGAGAAAAACGGCTGACAATGACCAACCCGGACGAGCCGAACGATCCGCAGCAGGCGTATCGGACGGTGGAGGATCGGGGATGAGCCACTACAAACCTTATCCCAAATATAAGGATTCCGGCGTGGAGTGGTTGGGAAGAGTGCCGGAGCATTGGGAAATTAAAAAGATTCTCTATTGGATTTCAGGCTATGGTAGTGGAACCACGCCATCACTAGAAACAGATTATACGGATGATGGCATCCCGTGGGTCACAACTAGTGAGCTACGCGAGAATACTATTATTAAAACAGAAAAATGTGTCACTTCCTCGTCGTTGTCCTCATATTCTGCGCTGAAGGTACATCCTCTAGGTTCTCTTGTAATTGCAATGTATGGAGCAACGGTTGGTCGCTTGGGCCTCTTAGGCATTGCTGTCGCATTAAATCAAGCATGTTTTGCAATTCACCCCTGTGATCACATAAGAATTCACTTCCTCCGTTGGTGGTTTGAAGGGTTTCGGAACGAATTGATTGCGCTTGCTTCTGGTGCGGGCCAACCGAATATCAGTGGCGACAAAATACGCAATTTAATTTTGGCGGCTCCCCCTGAAATAGTTGAGCAAGATCAATTAGCCGCCTTCCTCGATCGCGAAACTACCCGCATCGACGCCCTAATTTCAAAAAAAACCCGCTTTATCGAATTGTTGCGCGAGAAGCGGCAGGCGCTCATCACCCATGCCGTTACCAAGGGTCTCGATCCCAACGTGAATATGAAGGATTCCGGGGTGGAGTGGTTGGGGAAGGTGCCGGAGCATTGGATGACGATGTCTCTTGCTAGAGTGGCAATCTCTCGCTGTGATGGACCGTTTGGAAGTTCCATCAAAAGTGAGCATTACGTTGATAAAGGGGTACGAGTAGTCCGGCTTCAGAATATTGGTCTTGGTTTTTTCAAGGATGACGATAAAGCATTCTTGGATATTGATTATTGCCGTAAAGAACTTGGTGGAGGACACAATGTCATTGCAGGTGATTTACTCATGGGAGGATTGGGTGATGAGAATAATCCACTTGGTCGAGCATGTATAGCTCCTGAGTTAATTGGGCCAGCAATCGTTAAAGCTGACTGTTATAGATTTCGACTTGATACCAAAAAAGTAATTCCGATTTTTATAGGTTTGCAACTGTCGGCAACAGCTCGTGTGGAGTGTGGATTTATCTCGACAGGAGCAACGCGAGAGCGTCTTAATCTTGGGTTAGCCGCAGGTCGTGTAATTGCGATCCCTCCAACACTGCATGAGCAAACAAAAATTGTAAGATATGTAAAAGACTGGCAAGGAAGGATTGACAAAATTGTATTAAAAACCAACCGCAGCATCGACCTCCTCAAAGAACGCCGCGCCGCCCTGATCACCGCCGCCGTCACCGGCCAGATTGATGTGCGGGAGACGGCATGAAATTCGAGACCTTTCGGGCTGGAATCTGGCGGCAGCGTTACCAGTACAAAAGTTTCGAGCCGAACCCGGTCAATCATCCATGGATCTGGGAAGACCCGACGATCAACACGCTTTTGGAAGCCGCCAACCGAGCCTTGGGCGAACTCAATGCCTTCTCGCTGATCGTGCCCGACATCGACCTGTTCATCGAAATGCACGTGGTCAAGGAAGCCCAGACCTCCAGCCGCATCGAAGGTACCCAAACCGGTATCGACGAAGCGCTGATGCCGGAAGAGCAGATTCAACCGGAAAAACGCGACGACTGGCGCGAGGTGCGCAACTACATCGACGCCGTGAACACCGCGATTGCCGAACTGAAGGACTTACCGCTATCCAACCGGCTGCTCAAGCGAACCCATGAAATCCTGATGCGCGGCGTGCGGGGCGAGCACAAGCAGCCGGGCGAGTTCCGCGCCAGCCAGAACTGGATCGGCGGTTCCAACCTGACCGACGCCGTGTTTATCCCGCCGCACCCGGAGAACGTACCGGAACTGATGGCCGATCTGGAAAAATTCTGGCACAACGAGACTATCACCGTGCCGCATCTGATCCGGGTCGCGATCAGCCACTATCAATTCGAGACCATCCACCCGTTCCTGGATGGCAACGGGCGCATCGGGCGGCTGCTGGTCCCCTTGTATCTGGTGAGTCATGGCCTGTTGGCCAAACCGTCGCTATATCTGTCCGACTTCTTTGAGCGCAACCGGGCCAGCTATTACGATGCCCTGATGCGGGTGCGCGCCTCGAACGACCTCATCCACTGGATACGCTTTTTTCTCAGTGGGATGGCGGAAACCGCCGCCAAGGGACGGGATGTATTTCGGCAAATTCTGACGCTGCGAACCGAGATAGAGCGTGTCGTGCTGGAGTTGGGCAAGCGGGCGGTCAATGCCCGTCAGGCGCTCAACCTTTTGTATAGAAAACCAATTATTTCGGCTGCGGACCTGGAGCAAGCCTTGTCGATCAGTACGCCGACCGCGAATGCCCTGATCCGCGATTTTGAACGGCTGGGCATTCTGAAAGAGATCACCGGCCTGCAACGCGGCCGATCCTATGTCTTCGAACGTTACCTACACCTGTTCCTTAGTTAAGGAAAACGTATTTCCCTTAACTAAGCCGGAAAGCAAGTAAAGGTTGGAGCCGACCCGATGAGCCACATCCACCACGAAAGCGAACTGGAAGCTCACATCGTCCGGCAACTGGAAACCGCCGGCTGGCGGATCGGCGCCTCCCAATACTACGACCCGGCCCGCGCCCTCTACCCGGAAGACGTGATCGGCTGGTTGCGGGAAACCCAGCCCGAAGCCTGGGCCAAACTCGCCCGCCTCAACGGCGCCGGCGCGGAAACCGCCGTGCTGGATCGGCTGGTGAAAACCCTGGAAAGCAGGGACGGTGGCACGATCAACGTGTTGCGGCGGGGCTTCGCTATCGCTGGCGGCGGCACGCTCCAGATGTCCCAAGCCCTGCCCGAGGACGCCCGCAACGAAACGGTGCTGAAGCGCTACGCCGCCAACCGCTTGCGCGTCGTTCCGCAACTGCGCTACTCGCTGGACAACGCCAACGCCCTCGATCTCGCGCTCTTCATCAACGGCATTCCGGTCGCCACCGTGGAACTCAAAACCGATTTCACCCAGTCGGTGGAAGCCGCCATGCTGCAATACCGGCAGGATCGCCCGCCCCGGAACGAGAAAACCGGGCGAGTAGAACCCCTGCTGGCCTTCAAACGGGGCGCGGTCGTGCATTTCGCCATGAGCGACAGCGACGTCCGCATGACCACCCGGCTGGCCGGCGACTCGACCTTTTTCCTGCCCTTCAACCGGGGCAACGAGGGCGCGGCGGGCAATCCGCCGAACCCTGATGGCTACCCGGTCAGCTACTTCTGGGAACGGGTGCTGCAAAAAGATCACTGGCTGCGCATCTTCCACCGCTTTGTCTTGCTGGAGCGCAAGGATGCCGAGGACGCCAGCGGCAAGCCGTTCGTCAAGGAAACGCTGATTTTCCCGCGCTTTCACCAGTGGGAAGGCGTGACCCGGATCGTCGAGGCCGTGCGCGCCGAGGGACCGGGGCAACCCTATCTGATCCAGCACAGCGCCGGTTCTGGCAAGACCCACACCATCTCCTGGACGGCGCACGAACTGATCCGCATCCGCCGCCCGGATGGCCGGCCGTACTTTCACAGCGTGATCGTGGTGACCGACCGCACGGCACTGGACCGGCAGTTACAGGACGCCATCGCCCAGATCGAGCACCAGACCGGCGTCGTGTGCGCCATCGACCGCCAGCAATCCAGCAAACCCAAAAGCCAGCAGCTCGCCGAAGCGATGCTCTCCGGCGCTCCCATCATCGTGGTGACGCTACAAACCTTCCCCCACGCCCAGAAACTGATCCTGGCGGAACAAAGCCTGAAAGATCGCTGCTTCGCGGTCATCATCGACGAGGCCCACAGCAGCACGGGCGGCAGCACGGCGGATGATCTCCGTTACGTCCTCACCGGCCAGAGCGAGGAAGAGTGGGAGCAGCTCTCGACGGAAGAGCGGTTGTCGGTGTGGCAGGCTTCCCGCCAGCGCCCGCAAAACGCCAGTTACTTCGCCTTCACCGCCACCTCAAAGCATTCCACCCTGTCGCTGTTCGGGCGGCCGCGCGACCCCAACCGGCTTCCCGCCAAGGACAATCCGCCGGTCCCATTCCACCTCTACACCATGCAGCAAGCCATCGAGGAACGCTTCATTCTGGATGTGTTGGAGAATTACGCCAGCTACGCGGTGGCATTCCGCATCGGTTCGGAGTTCACGACGGGCGCGGACCGGCGAGTCGATGAAAAAAGCGGCAAACGGGCGCTGGCCCGGTGGCTCTCGCTCCACCCGACCAACATCGGGCAGAAAGTGGAACTGATCGTGGAGCACTTCCGGACCCGCGTAGCCCATCTGCTCGCCGGTCAGGCCAAGGCGATGATCGTCACCTCCTCCCGCGCGGCGGCCGTCAAATACAAGCTCGCGCTGGATCGCTATTGCGCCGTTCAGGGTTACGAAGGCATCCATGCCATGGTGGCTTTCTCGGGCGAGGTGTCGAACCGGGACGTGGAAGACAACGAGTATCCCGAGAAACACCCGTTCAACGAGAACAACATGAACCCTGGTCTGAGAGGGCGGGACCTGCGCAAGGCGTTCGACAAACCCGAATATCAGGTCATGATCGTCGCCAACAAGTTTCAGACCGGCTTCGATCAACCCAAGCTGGTGGCGATGTACGTGGACAAGAGGGTATCCGGCGTGGAGGCGGTGCAGACGCTCTCCCGGTTGAACCGGGTGTTCCCCGGCAAGGATAAAACCTACATCATCGATTTCGCCAACGATCCCGCCGAAATCGTGGCGGCGTTCAGGACCTTCTACCGAGACGCCCAGCTCGCCGACGTGCAGAACCCGAACATCGTCTACGACATCAAGCAGCGCCTGGACGGAATGCTGATTTATCAAGCCGCCGAAGTTGAAGCGTTCGGCGCCGCCATCGTGGATCGTAACGTCACTCATCAGAAGCTCTACGCCCTGACCCAGCCGGCCACGGATCGCTTCAACGACCAGATCAAGCAACTCAATCACGCCATCGACCAATCGGAAAAGGCGTGGGCGGCGGCGAAGGCGAACGGCGACCCAAAAGGCATGGGCGATACGGAGGCCCAACGCTCCGAATTGACCCGGCAGCGCGATAAATTGATGGTGTTCAGCGAGGGGTTGTCCAAATTCGTGCGCTGCTACGAATACGTGGCGCAACTGATGGACTTTGATGATCCCATCTTGGAAGCGTTTGCCAGCTATGCCCGGCTGCTGCGCAAACGGCTCAAGGGCATCACGCCCGAACAGGTGGATTTAAGCGACTTGCGCATGACCCATTACGCGATCCGGCAGGGCGATACGCTGCGAGGCATGAGGGAGGTTACCGAAACGCCAGCGATCTATCCCATCACGGATAATGGCCTGCGCGAGGCCCGCGACCGAAAGAGGCAATACCTGTCGGAATTGATCAAAAGGCTGAATGACGCCTTCGGCAGGGGCATCACCGACAAGGATCAGGTGGCCTTTGTGATCCATGTATCGGAGAAGCTTCGGGACGATGCCATGGTGATGGCCCAGGTGCGGAACAACCCCCGTGATCAGGCGATGAAAGCCAATCTGCCGGAGGCGGCGATCCGGGCCATTTTTGGAGCTATGGAGACTCACAAGCAGATGGCGGAGAAGCTCTTAAGCGACGAAATAACTCGCGATCTGTTTTTGGAGGTGGTCTACGAGATGCTCAAGAACGACGCGAGCGCCGATTTATTGGAGGCAGTAAGAAATTGATAAAAAGGTATTTTTCGATGTTTTCCCGCACGCAATAGGCGGGAGTTGCCTTATGATTTCGGCAAAATTTTGAGGTGGAGATGGGCGGCAGTGGCAGCGGGCGACACTGGCATTTCGGCGCCAAGGACACGACCGACGATTACCGGGTGCTGGACGTGCGGCGCTGGCAACGGGAGGGATACCTGGAGCCGGGTCGCTGGTTCGACTGGCAATGGACGCGCGATGGCGAAACGGTGGCATCCACCCAGGTCCGAGCCGAGTCAGACCGGCTGATCCTCAGTTACCGGCACCAGCAACGCGGCGGCGGGGAGTGGAAGAGCGAGGAATATCCGGTCTACCTTGACCGAACAGCCTGCACCTACGGTGGCAGGCGGGCTTGGTTTCGCTGTCCGGCCAGAGGATGCGGGCGACGGGTGGCGATTCCGCACCAACTGGAAATTCGGCAAGGCCGAGATCAACTTCCTGGTTCTGGGGATCGCCCACCAAGGCATGGCCTTGCCGGTGATGTGGACGGTTCTCGACCAGGCTGGCAATTCCGATACCGAGGAGCGCGCCTCGCTTCCGCAACGCTTTGTGAAGCAATTCGGGCAAACCCGAATCAAGGCGCTCCTGGCCGATCGGGAATTCGTCGGGGGGTACTGGTTCGCCTGGCTCCAGGCCCAGGGCATTCCCTTCCACGTCCGCCTCAAGCGCAACACGTTGATTCCCAATGCCTGGAATGTGCCGATGCGGGCCGATGTCCGGTTCGGTTCCCTAAAACCGGGCCAGTCCTCCTACCTCCAAGGACGCCGGCCGGTGTGGGGCTGTTTCGTCCATCTCTCCACCTTGCGACTGGACGACGGTGACCTCTTGTTCATCGCCAGTTCCGGCGCGCCACGGCAAGAGGCGTTCACGGCCCATGCCCGAAGATGGGAAATTGAAACCCTGTTCGGCGCCCTGAAATCCCGTGGATTCAACTTCGAGGATACCCATCCGACCCATCCCGACCGGCTCGGCAAACTTCTGGCCCTGCTAGCCTTGGCGTTCGCCTGGACCTATCGAACCAGCCAAGCCCTCGCCGAACGGCAACCGATCCCCTTAAAAAAACCCTCCAGCGCCCCCTCAAATCCATCTTCCGCCATGGCCTCGACTTCATCCGGTCCATCGTCCTCAACGGGGCCGACCGCTGGGTTGATTTCCTCGGCCTGCTGAAGTTTTTGTCCTGTACTTAGATCGTGTAGTCATGAGATAGGAAATATGAGAGGCTGATGTGATCGAAAGGGGGATCACATGAGCAAAGAGAGAGGATTAGCGCACGGACGGCACGATATATCTGACCGGGCGTGGGGTTTAATGGAGCCGCATTTACCCGGGCGGAGGGGTCAGTGGGGAGGGATTGCCGAGGATAATCGGCGCTTTATCAACGCTGTTTTCTGGATTTTACGGACGGGAGCGCCGTGGCGCGACTTGCCGCCGGATCTGGGCGGATGGGGAAACACGCACCGTCGGTTTATTCGGTGGCGGGACGCGGGCGTGTGGGAAAGGCTCTTGGAAGCGTTGATTGATGACCCCGATATGGAATGGTTGATGATCGACGCGACCCATATCAAGGTGCATCCGCATGCCGCGGGGGCGGTGGGCGGCAACGAGGACAGGGCGCGTGCAAAAGGGGGCTCAACACCAAGGTACATGTGGCCGTGGATGCGACTGGTCCGCCACTCCGAGTGTCTGTTACAACAGGTACCCGTGCGGATTGCGCGGAGGCTTTGCCGCTGATCGAGGGATTGCGGGCCGATGCGCTGATGGCGGATAAGGCCCATGATACCAACGCAATGCTGGCTCACGCCGCCGCGCACCGCAGGGTCCCCGTCATCCCGCCCAAGAAAAACCGCAAAGACCAACGCGATTACGATACCTATCTATATCGCCTTCGCCATCTGGTTGAAAACGCCATCCTGCGCCTCAAAGGCTGGCGCGGTGTTGCCACACGCCACGCCAAACGTACCTCTTCCTTCCTCGCCATTGTCCAAATCCGCTGCGCTTTCCTTTGGCTCTCTATCTCGTGACTACACTATTTAGGAGCGCCGCGCCGGGGGCGTCAATCGGAGGACTAACGAATGAATCTGCGATACTTGGCTGTACTGAGTGCCACTGGGCTGTGCGCGATGGCCGCGACCTCGGTGGTCGCCGATGATCGGGACGACAAAGCTTCCGACTGCCGTGGATTGCCGTCACACGCAATGCTGAAATCGGCGCTCGAACAGGCGCGCAAGGAGAAGAACGGCGGCTTCAATCTTGAGATGTGGGGCACGATCGTGAACCGCGACGGAATCGTCTGCGCCGTCGCCTTCACCGGCAAGGACCGCGGAGATCAGTGGCCCGGTAGCCGCGTGATCTCCGCCCAGAAGGCCAATACGGCCAATGCGTTCAGTCTGCCCGGTTTGGCGCTGTCCACGGCCAACCTGTACTCGGCGGTTTCTCCGGGCGGATCGCTGTACGGCCTCCAGCATAAACCCGGTGAACCCGGAAGTCGCCTATCGCGGGAATGCCGCGAACTACGGCACGGCCCATGATCCGATGGGGGGTGGCAAGATCGGCGGGATCAATCTCTTCGGTGGCGGGTTCGCGCTCTATAACCAGGGTGGAGGGATCGTCGGCGGACTGGGCGTGAGTGGCGACTCTTCCTGCGCCGATCACAACATCGGTTGGAGGGCGCGGCACGTTCTGGAACTCGACTACGTGCCAAAGGGCGTGAGTGGGGATCCCAAACGACCGGACAATATTGTGTACGACATCACCCCACAAGCAGGGCAACAGGAGGGGGTCAGCGCGAGCGGCTGGGGTCATCCCAAGTGCGGCGCCGAAGCGAGCACGGTTGCGGCCGACCTTCCGGCGACTCGCCAGCCCTGAGCGGGAGCGGGGCCACCTCCGAACGAGAGGGCGCGCCGCGTTCGGGGAACGGCCAGCGGCCGGGTGGCCGGCCCGGCCCTATCAGTACAGGTGGCGTACCTGCGGGTGGCGAGTCGGATGCGGTGGAACGATCGTCTTTCTCCAGTCGCTGCGTCGTTCGTATGCAGTGCTCGCTGGCGTTCTCTCTTGGCTCCCTGCGTTCGTCGTCTGGCCTGCCGTCCCCCGCGCCGGGGAACCGGCGTCTGCGGTTCGGGCTATGCAGGGCGGCGCGCAGTGTCATTCCTGGGTGATACTCCCGCGTTTGGAGGCCCGACCACCGCCATGCGCCGCAGACTCAATGTTCCGATTTACGACCGGGTCGCGTGGGCGCTGTCCGCTGCCTGGAGAAATTGAGCCAGAACCCGCCGCACGTAAGCGGGAGCTAGTCGATGACCCTGATCGGGCACGATGACGATGCGCGATCCTGGAAGGAGTGAACCCCATTGTCGTGCCAGAGCGGGGTCGCAGCCGTCATCGAGCGCCCCAGTGTGGACTTCCAAGAATTGCGGTATCGGGAATTCATGGTTCTGGGCGAGTTGCATGAGCTTGTCCGCCCGGGGCGGTCGCGAAAGATAGAACCTTTTCAGGTCCGTGGCCGCGCCCAGCACGGGAGCGAGCAGCAGAATCCGTCCGGGAAAGGATTCCTGATCCGCCAGCGCGTGCAGCAGCAAATACGCCCCGTAGGAATGGCCAATCAGCGGGGCGCCGGGGTGCCAGAACGTGGAAGCCAGGTCGTGTTGGATCAGGCGGATTTGATCGGCAAAGCCCAGCCTGGCAAAGGACGACGCTAGCTCCCGGCCATATACGTCAAACCCCAGGCGAGTGACCAAGTCTCCCAGATCGCGTAACCGATTGCCTCTGCCGGGCAGCAGGTACACAGCGTTCTTCACGGGGTGTTCTCAAGCCATGGGGTGGGCAGTTTGGGTTTGGCCCGGTCGAACGTGGGTGGGCGCAGCAGTTTCCCACCCAGAGCTTCCACCTGGCGGCCGGCTCCGACGTCGGTGGTCATCAGCTCGCTCCAGCTAAAAGAGCCATGCTTCATCAGGTTTTCGTGCATTGTCATCGCCTCGTCAGTTTAAACAGGGGAAAAGGAAAATCGCCGTGAGGGGTCAAGAGAAAGCCTACCCCGGCCAGGGCATCCCCACTGACCGGCACTAGGAAGGTGCTTTCGGGATTTCGGATCAGGTGGTCATCCAAACACAGACACCGCTCGACTGTGTCGTCAGCGGGGGGGAACCCAACCGGGACCGGCGCGGTCCACCTTTACTTTGGAGGCGGACATCCCTTTCACCAATAACCAAGCGGAACGGGACTTACGCCCTGCCAAAAGATGGCCAAAAACCACAGGGTCGGCGTCAGAGAAGTGCCCTGGAACAGGGTTCCCGCGATCAGGGAGGTTTGTACTCGGCGGTTCTGGCACTGAAAGGTCTTACGGCAACGGACCACGCCGGTACAACCCACCGCATCCCACCCCATATTTTCCAGCGACAATTAAAATTTGACCGATGGCGGATTCGTCGCTCACGGGCGTTGAGCCAGTCGATGCGGTCGCTCCAGGCATAGCGCCGAATCTCAATGCGGCCATGGTCTCTCTCGACCGTTTCTTGGACCGGCAGGCGTCCGCACGCGACTTCTGTTGGATAAGTCCAGAAATCCCCGTAACCCAGCTTCTTTTTCTTTCGCAAACGCTTCCATCCCGACCCAATCTTCCACGCTACTCAGCACCGCGCACGGCACAATCATCAGAATATCCTGCAGGAGGTGCAACTTGTTGCGGATCTCGCGGCGGGGATCGGGCAGGTGGGCGAAATACGGGCGCGGGTCGAGCAATGGGGGCAGCATCGGTTCTCTCCATCTGATCAACCCCATCCCGCTACCCTGAGCGAGCCGCCTCCTGTCAACTCCCTACATGGCGCGATTGCCCTGCTGGAGAAGTCGGAAGATTGCACACGAGCAGCGATTGCCCGCATAATGGAAAAATGATCGGACGCCAGACCGGGCGGTCCGCATCGACGACGAGGTTTGACGACACCCGCAACGAGAAATCGCCAACCCCAAAACCGAAAACCCCCGCGTTGTGAGCGCGAGGGTCCCAGGGGAGATACTTGGGAGTGCCGGCCAAAGATCCGCTAAGGACGACAATCAGAATTCATTCACTGAATCTGATTATAGCGGACCGGCCGAGACTTTCAAGACCTTCCCCAAGGGTTTTTTACCTTCAATCCAGGGGAATTCCATGAACGTCCTAACTATCGGCCCCGAACGCCTTCGGTGCGACCCGCCCCGCACCGATCTTGTGACGACCTCGATCTTAACGCGCGGCGCGCCCGCGCCGGCTATCGCGCCCGGCCTTCTGAACCCCGCTCCCATCGGCGGGCTGTTGAGAGGAGATGGCGGCCCGCCGGCAGCTTTCGTCCGGCTAGGCGTCTCCGGCAACCGCTGCGGCCACGACCCGGCCTGTCCGCGCTGGTTCGAGCCGCCGTCGCATCACGCCCCCCACCCCAAAATCTTGGTCAAGCTGCAAGAGGCGGTGCGGGCCTACTTCGCCGACCCGGCGGTGCTGCCCAGCCTGAACGCCGCCAACGGCTCGGCCCGGCAACAGCGCAGCGAGCGGCGGGAAGCCTGCCTGTCCCTGCTGGGCGCTCTGATCCACTACCTCGACCTGGTAACGCTGCGGGTTGGCATCCCCCAGGCCGACAGCACGTTCAAGGGCCTGACGCTGGAGTTCCTGGCCGAACGTGCCGGGTTGGGCTTACGCCGGGCCGAGCGTGCGTGCCGCGACCTGCGGCGAGCCGGGCTGGTCGAGATCTATCCCATCGCCCAAAAGACCGAGGATGACCGCTACAAGGGGCTGCCCGCCATCCGTCGCCTGCCGGTGTCGCTGTTCAAGGTCTTCGGCCTGAGCCGGTGGCTCCAGCACGAGCGGGACAAGGCTTCCCGTCGGCAGCGCCGGCAGCGCCACCGGCGGGAGGCCGCCGAGACCGAGACCGCCGCTGGGCGGCGCGAGCTGGCCCTGGACGCCGCCCGGCGGCGGGCCGAGGACCGCGCCGCCGCGGAACCCGCCACCGCTGAGACCGACCCCGCCGAAGCGGCGCGGCGCGAGACCGCCCGGGCCACCCTGGGCGCGCTGCGGAACCTGCTCAAAGGGCGACCGCCCGCCTGAGCTGGGGCGAGACCGCCCCGGCCCCGGCCCCCCTCCTCCACCGCCCTACTCCGCCGGCGCGAGTTCCGTTTGCTCATGTGAGCCCCGCGCGCCCTCTTCCGGCGCCTCCGCCCCGCCCTTCGCCCCTCGACAGCGCCGAGCGAGCCCTGAAGCCGCCGGACCCAGCCTAACTCGCCTAACTCGCCCGCCTGCGGCGCCGGTTAACTGTCGGCAGGTTTTGCGGCAGGTGTCTGTTCATTCGCCGATCACTCTCGCCGGCGGAAATTAGTGTCGGAGATCCCCCAGCTTAGGTGGCGGTGCTTTTCTCAAAAGCTCTTTTCAGAACCCTCGGGCAAAAAAACCCAAAAACTCCACCCGCCACCAAAAGGGCATCACCACTTCCCGCCCACCGTCAACCCGAAAAACAAAGACGCCATCAAGGAGATGGATTTGTTCAAACCACCGTCTTAAGCATTCTAAATAGTGTGGTCACGAGATAGAGAGCCAAAGGAAAGCGCAGCGGATTTGGACAATGGCGAGGAAGGAAGAGGTACGTTTGGCGTGGCGTGTGGCAACACCGCGCCAGCCTTTGAGGCGCAGGATGGCGTTTTCAACCAGATGGCGAAGGCGATATAGATAGGTATCGTAATCGCGTTGGTCTTTGCGGTTTTTCTTGGGCGGGATGACGGGGACCCTGCGGTGCGCGGCGGCGTGAGCCAGCATTGCGTTGGTATCATGGGCCTTATCCGCCATCAGCGCATCGGCCCGCAATCCCTCGATCAGCGGCAAAGCCTCCGCGCAATCCGCACGGGTACCTGTTGTAACAGACACTCGGAGTGGCGTATAGTGGTCCCCAAATTTCGGACAGCTAATTAAGGTAGTACTCTGCACGGGT
>JAVMKH010000225.1:0-9544 GCA_031732935.1 Candidatus Contendibacter sp. | reverse complement strand
CGAAGTCGCGGCGCTGTTCGCCGATGCCGGGCTGATCGCGATCACCGCCTTCATCTCGCCGTTTCGCGCCGACCGGGCGATGGTGCGCGCCCTCGTGCCGGAGGGAGAATTCGTCGAGGTGTACGTCCGGGCTTCGCTCGAGGCCTGCGAGGGGCGCGATCCCAAGGGGTTGTACGCCAAGGCCCGCGCCGGCGTGATTCGGGACTTCACCGGCATCGATTCGCCCTACGAGGCGCCCGAGCGGCCCGAACTGGTGCTCGACACCGAGCGGGACTCGCCCGAGGCCTGCGTCGAACGGCTGCTGGCCTACCTCGGCGAGCGGCGCATCCTGCGGGGAGGATCATGATTTCAGGGGAAATCAACTCATGAAGGTTCGAGCCGTCTGGGAAAACGGGGTTTTTCGTCCCATGTCGCCACTGACCCTCAAGCGCCGCTCGGTGACCATTCAGGTGCCAGACGAGGAAATCGCTGGCGCCGATCCCGCGGAAGGCATCAGGGTCGGCGATGGGGGCCAGGCGAACCAGACCCGGTCTTCGCTGGATACGCTGCTCGGCGAGTATCCGGATGACTCCTGGTTAAAAAGAATGAAGGAAACCGAGGAGCAAATCCTGGCCATTCCCGATGATCGGTTACCCGAACTGACGGACAGGGAAATGGAGCGGATGGCCGCGATTGCCCGGCGCGAGGAGCGTTGAGCGTGGATTTGTTGCTGGATGCAAGCGTCGCGATCGATCTTTGCGCGCCACGGATCCCGTGGTACGGTCCGGCGCGGGACGTGCTGGCACGGTGCGCGGCAACCGGGGGGCGGGTGTGGTTGTACGCGGGTTCGGTTCAAACCCTGCAATACTGCCTGTACGACGCGTTGCGGCGATTGCGGCCCGAGTTATCCGATCGCCAGCGCATGCGGCTGGCCAAATCGCGACTGGCCGATTTTGCCAGGGACAAGCACTGGCTGGCGGCCCTGGCGGGCGAAGGAGCGGTATTCGACGGCGACGATCCCGAGGGCGAACAGTTGGTTCGGGCGCTGGAGCGGTTTGAGGGCAACGCGCGGTTGTTGAGTCGCGATGGACGACTGGCCGAACGCTATCCGGATCGGGTGATCGCTCCGGAGGCGTATTTGGCGTTGGACCGGCCGCCCCGGTCGCTGGAATTCATCGACCTGAAAGCCCAGCAAGACACTTTCCGGCCCGCGCTCGAACGGAACGTCCATCGGGTGCTCCATCACGGTCAGTACATCATGGGCCCCGAGATTGCCGAGCTGGAAACAGCGCTGGCCGAGTACGTGGGCGTGAAGCACTGTATCAGCGTGGCCAGCGGCACCGACAGCCTGGAGATTGCCCTTCGGGCCCTGGGCATCGGGCCGGGCGACGAGGTGATTACCGTACCCTTCACCTGGATCAGTTCGGCCGAGATCATCGGTCTGGTGGGGGCGACGCCGGTGTTCGTGGACATCGAGCCGGAGAGCTTCAATATCGATGTGGAGCGGATTGAGGCGGCCATCACCCCGCGTGCCAAGGCGATCCTGCCGGTGAGCCTGTTCGGGCAGATGCCGGATTACCCCGCCATCAACGCCCTCGCCGCTCGCCATGGTCTGACCGTGATTGAAGACGCCGCCCAGAGCTTTGGCGCCACCCAGCACGGCCGGCGCAGTTGCGGGGTGACGACTCTCGCCAGCACCTCTTTTTTTCCCGCCAAGCCCCTGGGCTGTTACGGCGATGGTGGAGCGCTGTTTACCAACGACGAGGAGCTGGCCGAGCGGATGCGCGCCATCCGTACCCACGGCGGCGTCCGGCGCCACCATCACCCACTCCTGGGGACGAACGGGCGGTTCGACACGTTGCAGGCGGCGATCCTGCTGGCCAAATGGCCTTGTTTCCAACGGGAAGTGGAAGCCCGCGGCCGCATCGGCGCCCGCTACAGCGAAAGGCTCGAGGAGGTTGGCGTCGTCACCCCGCGAGTCATGCCTGGCAACACTCATGTCTATGCGCAATACACCATTCGGGCAGCAGACCGCGACCGGATGAGCGCGGCGCTCAAGGCCCAGGGCATCCCGACGGCGATATACTATCCCAAGTGTCTGCACGAGCAGCCGGTGTTCGCGTCGCTGGGCTACCAATGGGGCGATTTCCCGGAGGCCGAACGGGCTTCGCGCGAGGTGTTGAGCCTGCCGATGCATCCGTGGTTGACGGAGGGGGAGCAGGATCGGGTGGTGGCGGCGGTTCTGGCGGCGGTTGCATCGATTTGACGTATTAAATGGTGGCCGTGCCTTCACGACAAATGTCCCATGATGGCGCCGGGATCGGTCAGTGGTTTGCGGTTTACAGCAAGCCGCGCCGGGAAGCCGAGGCGGTCGAGCAGTTGGATCGTCAGGGTTATGTGGCCTTCCTGCCCCGGGTGCGGGCGCGGCGACGGTTGCGCGGGCAATGGCGGGAAGTGGTCGAGCCGATGTTTCCACGCTATCTGTTTCTGCGGGCGACGCTGGGCGAAGACAACCTGGCGCCGGTGCGTTCGACCCGCGGCGTGATCGGGCTGGTGCGATTCGAGGGCAGGCCGCGGCCGGTGCCGGAGCCGGTCATGATCGAACTGCGCCGGCTGTGCGGGGGTGAAAAGGGTGCGCTGGAACTGCCACAGCCGCTGAATCCCGGCAGCCAGGTACGGATCCTGGAGGGGCCCTTTGCGGGTTGTGAAGCGGAGTTGCTGGACCACGACGGCGAACGCCGCGCGGTGGTTTTGCTCGAGTTGCTGGGCCGACCCCACGCGCTCGAAATGCCCGCCGACAACCTGGCGATCATTTGAATTCGGTTCGTCGACACTTTTTTCGCCGGGCACGTCCATCCGCCACCGATATCGGCTAGACTGTTGTTCATGCTTGAACACCCCGCATTCCCCCGACGCGCTGGCCGATCGTGACACGGTTTGGCGGTAGCGTGCCTGTTGGGAGGGGGAACGAACGCCTACTTACGATGAGTCACCGCCAGGACAACCAGCGGGAAGATATCCGGTTCCAGGTGTTGCGACTGCTGG
Organism: Candidatus Contendibacter sp.; assembly: GCA_031732935.1. Classification (GTDB taxonomy): domain Bacteria; phylum Pseudomonadota; class Gammaproteobacteria; order Competibacterales; family Competibacteraceae; genus Contendibacter. Next base: position 6,520 of record JAVMKH010000225.1, on the reverse strand, counting down.
AAGCCAACCCTCGGATCACCCAGCGCGAGCTGGCGCGGGAACTGGGCATCAGCCTGGGCTGGGTCAACTACTGTCTCAAGGCGCTGCTGGACAAGGGTTTGATCAAGATCCACAACTTCAGCGCCAACCCCAACAAGCTGGCCTACGCTTACCGGCTGACACCGGCTGGCTTGGCGGAAAAAGCCGTCATCACCACCCGCTTTCTCAAGCGCAAGCTGGCTGAATACGAACGGCTGCGGGAAGAGATCGAGTTCTTGCGGCGGGAAGTCTCCGAAGGGAACAGGGATGATGGCGGACAAGGATCGGGGGGTGGAGTGTGAGGCTTGAGGATCTTGAAGGTGTGGAGGCGGTCGGCTGGCGCCGCAGTTCCGCAATGCTTGGTATGTCAGTGTCTCAGCGCCTGTCCATCCCTATAACCCATGACCTTTAATCCTTAACCATCATGAAACCCTCCCTCCGCAAGCGCGTTCTGGTCACCGGTGGCGCCGGTTTCCTGGGTTCTCATCTGTGCGAGCGGTTGCTCGACGCTGGCCACGACGTACTATGCGTCGACAACTTCTACACCGGATCCAAGGACAACCTGCGGCACCTGCTGGGCAACCCTCATTTCGAACTGATGCGGCACGACGTGACCTTTCCGCTCTACGTGGAAGTGGACGAGATCTTCAATCTGGCCTGTCCGGCCTCGCCGATTCACTACCAGTTCGACCCGGTGCAGACCACCAAGACCAGCGTCCATGGGGCGATCAACATGCTGGGCCTGGCCAAGCGGGTGAAAGCCAAGATCCTGCAGGCCTCAACCAGCGAGGTGTACGGTGACCCGGAGGTGCATCCGCAACGCGAGGACTACTGGGGTCGAGTCAATCCCAACGGCATTCGGGCCTGCTACGACGAGGGCAAGCGCTGCGCCGAGACGCTGTTTTTCGACTACCGCCGCCAGCACGGGCTGAAGATCAAGGTCGCGCGAATTTTCAACACCTTCGGTCCCCGGATGCATCCCAACGACGGTCGGGTGGTGTCCAACTTTATTATTCAGGCGCTGCGCAACGAGCCGATCACCCTGTTCGGCGATGGTCGCCAGACCCGGTCGTTCTGCTATGTGGACGATCTGATCGAGGGCTTGTTGCGGCTGATGGATACCCCGGACGACTTCACCGGGCCGGTGAACCTGGGCAACCCGGGGGAGTTTACCATCAAGGAACTGGCGGAGAGGGTGATCGAACTGACCGGCTCGCGCTCGGTGCTGAGCTACCATCCTTTGCCCGCCGACGATCCGATGCAGCGCAAGCCCGACATCAACCTGGCCCGCGCCGCGCTCGGTTGGGAACCGACGGTGCATCTGGAGGAGGGGCTGCGCAGGACCATCGAATATTTCGAGACAAGTTTTAAGTTTTAATGATAAATAGTTGGGATATCAATTAGTTGAGGATTTAGAGCTTCGGAAGCGGGCGTGCCGGCTGGCGGTCCGTGTCCGAGGTGTTGAATGACTGTCGGGATTACGGGCCGCGCGATCAAATGATGCGCGCGGCGGTATCGGTTGCTTCGAACATTACGGAAGGGCGGAGCGCAACTCGGTAATGGAGTACATTCGTTAATACTTAAAACTTCCGATGAAATCAATCCTGGTTACCGGCGGTGCCGGTTACATTGGCAGCCACGCCTGCAAGGCGCTGGCGCGAGCGGGCTATTTGCCGGTGGTCTACGACAACCTGGTTTACGGCCATGAGTGGGCGGTGAAATGGGGACCATTGGAGCGGGGCGACCTGCTGGACGGGACGCGGCTGGCGGAGGTGATCGCTCGCTACCGGCCGGCGGCGGCCATCCATTTCGCGGCCTATGCCTATGTCGGCGAGTCGGTGTCGGACCCGGCCAAGTATTACGGCAACAACGTCGGCGGTACTCTGAGTTTGCTGGCGGCGCTACGGGCCGGCGGGGTGGAGCGGCTGGTTTTCTCCAGCACCTGCGCGACCTACGGGGTGCCGGAGCGACTGCCGATCGACGAGAGCCACCCACAACGGCCGGTGAATCCCTATGGCCATTCGAAATGGATGATCGAGCAGGTACTGCGGGACTACGCCCAAGCCTACGAACTGTGCTCGATTGCGCTCCGCTATTTCAACGCGGCCGGGTCGGATCCGGACGGGGAGATCGGCGAGGACCACACGCCGGAGACCCACCTGATCCCGTTGGTGCTGCGGGCGGCGCGGGATCCGAACGCGCCGGTGTCGATCCATGGAACTGATTATCCGACCCCGGACGGGACCTGCATCCGGGATTACATCCATGTGACCGACTTGGCGGACGCCCATCTGCGGGCGCTGGCGGCGCTGGAGAAGGGGGCGGAAACGGCCGCCTACAACCTGGGAACCGGGCGGGGCCATTCGGTGCGGGAGATCGTCGCGGCGGCGCGGCGGGTGACCGGACGGGAGATTGCGGTGGTCGAAGGCCCGCGCCGGCCGGGTGATCCACCGGAATTGGTGGCTGATGCGACGCGGGCTGGAATCGAACTCGGTTGGATCCCAGGTTTCACCGAGATTGATGACATCATCGAAACGGCATGGCGATGGGAGAGTTTGTTTTAAGTTTTAAGAGAAAAATTGGGGTATCAGTCGTTTGAAGATTTGGAGGTTTGGAAGCGGGCGTGTCGGGTGGCGGTCCGTGTCTACGAGGTGTTGAAAGACTGTCGGGATTACGGATTGCGCGATCAAATGACGCGCGCGGCGGTATCGATTGCTTCGAATATTAAAACTTAAAACTTCTATGAACTCCCTTTTCGATAGCGAACATGTGACCCTGATTCGGCCGCGCCGGGGCTGGCGGTCGTTGGATCTGAAGGAGCTGTGGGCGTACCGGGAGCTGCTGTGGGTGCTGACGATGCGCGACATCAAGGTACGCTACAAGCAGACGGTGCTGGGGGTAGCCTGGGCGGTGATCCAGCCGTTCATGACCATGGTAGTGTTCTCGATCTTCTTCGGGCGGCTGGCGCAAATGCCGTCGGACGGATTTCCGTATCCGGTGTTCGTCTACGCGGCGCTGTTGCCGTGGACCTTTTTCGCCAATGCGCTCGGCAGTTCCGGTAATTCCCTGTTGAGTTCGGCCAACCTGGTAAGCAAGGTCTATTTCCCGCGCCTGATCATTCCGCTGGCGTCGGTGGGGGCGGGGTTGATCGATTTCGCCATCTCGACGGTGATCCTGTTGCTGTTGATGTGGTATTACGATGTGGGATGGAGCGCGAACCTGCTGCTGGCGCCGGCGCTGGTGCTGGCGGTGATCTTCACCGCGCTGGGGGTAGGGACGCTGCTGTCGGCGCTGAATGTGGCCTACCGCGATTTTCGCTACGTCATTCCGTTCCTGATCCAATTGTGGATGTTTGTTACCCCCGTGGTGTATCCGGCCAGCCTGGTGCCGGAACGCTGGCAGTGGCTGTTCCACCTGAACCCGATGGCGGGCCTGATCGAGGGTTTCCGCGCGGCGTTTTTGGGGCGGCCGTTCGACGGGCCGGGGTTGCTCCTCTCCTTCACCGTGGCGGCGGTGTTCTTCCTGGCCGGCGTGTTGTATTTCGAGAAGGTCGAGCGCGGCTTCGCGGACATCATTTGAGGAGGGGTGAGGGGTGAGGCGGCATCATGAGTTGCAGGCTTGGCGGCAGGCATGAATCGCGATGACTACGACTCACCGTGGAAGACCGTCTTGGAGCGGTATTTTCCGGAGTTTCTGGCGTTTTTCTTTCCGGCGGCGCATGGCGGTATTGACTGGGTACGAGGTTATGCGTTTCTGGACAAGGAATTGCAGAAGGTGGTGCGCGATGCCAACCTGGGCCGGCGTTACGCCGACGCGCTGGCGCGGGTTATGGACCGAGATGGGAACGAGGATTGGGTGCTGGTACATATCGAGGTGCAGGGGGAAAGCCAGGCGGACTTCGCCCAGCGGATGTTCGTCTACAACTATCGTTTGTATGATCGGTACGCCAAGCCGGTGGTGAGCTTGGCGGTGCTGGGCGAACCGTATCCGGGCGGGTGCGGCGAGTTTGGCTACGAGCGCTGGGGCAGTCGGATGGGTTTGCGGTTTCCTGTGGTGAGTCTGAGCGCTTATCGGGAGCGGTGGGCTGATCTGGGGGCTTCGCTCAATCCCTTTGCGGTGGTGACCCAGGCGCATCTGAAGGCGCAAGAGACCGCCGGCGCGGAGAACGAGCGTTATCGAACCAAGCTGGCGCTGATTCGGAGCCTGTACCGCCGCGGCTATCCCCGGCAAGACATTCTGGAGCTATTCCGGTTCATCGACTGGGTGCTGGCCTTGCCGGAAGGGCTAGACGACCGGTTATGGACCGACGTGCAACAGTTCGAGGAGGAAAAGCGTATGCGCTATGTGAGCAGCTTCGAACGCATTGCCCAACGAAAAGGAATGGAGAAGGGAATGGAGAAGGGAATGGAGAAGGGAATGGAGAAGGGAATTTCCCAAGGCCAGATACGGCTATTACGGCGGCTGCTCGTTCGCCGCTTCGGAGCATTGCCGGAATGGGTGGATGCCCGCCTGGGCCAGGCGGAACCGAAACAGTTGGAGGTTTGGGGAGAGCGGGTGCTGGAGGCGGCGACGCTGGAAATGGTCTTTGCAGAGGGATGAAGCGAGAAACAGATAGGCCATACTTGGGTGATTTCCAAAAAAGGCTATACCAGAGCGGTAGAACGGTAGGTCGGGCAAAAACGTAGCGTTGCCCGACAATGCGCATGTCGGGCACATCCTGTGCCCGACCTACAGGTATATTCTTTTCAGGAAATCGCCTTGACCTCTGACTTCACTTCAAATGTGCAACGCATCGACAGAGTTTTCGGGCTTCTGGGCGGTCTGATTCGTAGTCTCAAGCAACGGGAGCGCAACGGATGACTACATCTAACACCCCTGCCTCCTCACTCCTCACTCCTCACTCCCCACTCTTTACTCCTGCCCCCTCACCCCTCACCCCTCACTCTTCCCGTCCGGTCATCCGAGTCTCGGGTTTGAGCAAGGAATACGTCATCGGCCGGCGGGAACGGGGCCGGGAGACCTTCCGCGAGATGGTGACCAGCAGCTTGGCCGCCCCGTTTCGCCGCTTGCGCAAGCTGGGGAGCGAGGCAGCCCCGGAGGAACGATTCTGGGCGTTGAGGGACGTGAGCTTCGAGGTCCAGCGTGGCGAGGTGGTGGGGATCATCGGCCGTAACGGCGCGGGCAAGAGCACCCTGCTGAAGATTCTCAGTCGGATCACCGATCCGACCGAGGGGGAGGTCGAGATTCGCGGCCGGGTGGCGAGCCTGCTGGAGGTGGGGACCGGGTTTCATGCCGAATTGACTGGACGGGAAAACATTTATCTGAATGGGGCGATTCTGGGGATGAGCCGCCGGGAGATCGATCGCAAGTTCGATGAAATCGTGGATTTTTCCGGGGTTGAGAAGTTTATCGATACGCCGGTGAAGCGCTATTCAAGTGGGATGGCGGTGCGGTTGGCGTTCGCGGTGGCGGCGCATCTGGAGCCGGAAATTCTGGTGATTGATGAAGTGCTGGCGGTGGGGGATATCGAGTTTCAGAAGAAGTGCCTGGGGAAGATGGATGATGTGGCAAGAAGCGGACGAACTATTTTGTTCGTTAGCCATAACATGGCGGCGATTGAAAGTCTGTGTACTCGAGCCATTCTGCTGAAAGAGGGGTGCTTGAAAACAGAGGGAGGAGTAGACGAAGTTATCCAGCAATACTCTTCTGAAACGGTCGATGCTTCGGGTGATGTCGATGCCCGATTGCATCCGAGCCGTGTGGCAGGTGCTAAACCGATTATTACCCGATTTCAGATTGTCGATGCTAAGGGAAGGTTTGCAAGCCAAATCGGATTAGGTGAAGAGGTTAGTTTCCTTATCCATCTTTCAACATCACAATTGATTAGTGGACTCAATGCTGGGATTCATATTTATAATGGATTTGGACAAAGAGTGACAACATTGCACACCAATTATCAGGCGAATGTTTCACTGGAGGTGAGGGATCGTGGGATACTTTGTTGTACTGTCAAGACATGCGATTTAATGCCAGGTCAATATCGCATAGTTCTGGGACTTGTTTCTGGAAATGATTTAGTTGATCGGATTGATCCTGTAACTACATTTGAAGTATTACCACGTGATATTTTCGGAACAGGAAAGTTGCCGCCGGGTCGTGATGGTGTTTTTATTTCGCGTGGATACTGGCAATTTCAGCAGTCACTTGGAGCAAAGACGAAGATCTTAGGCATTGAACTATAGTAATTCTATTTGAGTTGCGGATTTTCTCCTCCTTGGACAAGGGGAGGGGGCACGTAGGGCCGGAGTGGTTTGAAGCGCCGATTCCAAAATTCAGATAGAAGTACTATACATTTGCCAATTCTTTTTATCAGATATGTTTTCAGGAATATGAATATTTTGAAGACTAATTGGTTTGTTCGGTGGAATATCAATCGTCAGAAAATCCAGCGCTACTCTTCCCAGCAGCGAGCGCCATTTTTCGACTTGGCGATTTCCTATCT
>JAVMKH010000224.1:0-9724 GCA_031732935.1 Candidatus Contendibacter sp. | reverse complement strand
AGATTGCTGCTTAATTAATACAATCGTCAAAAATTTAAATGCGATTGCCCTGGATGAGGGGGCTGTTCACGTTGTCGTTGTAAACCCAACCCTCGTTGCCGGTGTTGTAGGGTGGATCGATGTAGATGCACTTCACCTGCCCGGCGTAGTAGGGCAGCAACGCCTTGAGCGCGATCAGGTTATCGCCCTGAACGATCAGGTTGCCGTCGCCCGGCTGGCCGCACGCCAGTTCCGGTACGTCCTTGAGCAGGTGAAAGGGAACCTGCTGGTGGTGGTTCGCCACCGCCTCTTTACCAATCCAGGTCAGCGTCGGCATGGTTTGAAGGTGTTGTTGAAGGATGAATTGGCGGAAAAGTATACGGCATCCCTTGGAGTATCTCGGGCTTACTCTCCGTCAGAGGCGCTATACTGGGTTTAAAAGCGGCTGCTATGAAGCTCGATCTCTGCCAACACTTCCAGATTCGGCCGACGGCTGGCGGATTCCTGATCGTGACCCCCCTGCGGTATGACGATCAGGATGCCATCGTGGTGTACGGCGACCGTCAGCCCGATGGTCACTGGTGTGTCCATGACAACGGCGATGCTGCGCTGCGCTTGATGTTCGACAGCGTGGATTTGGATAACCCCAAAATCCAAAGCTGGCTTGAGGAACAGACCCCGCGCGTGCGGTGGAACGACGCCCTGACCCAACTGGAATGTCCCGATGTCGCCGAAAATAACCTGACGGTCGTGGCGTTTCAGGTGGCGCAAGCGGCGGCGCAACTCCAGGCGATGACCGCCTTGCGCCTGTCCCGCGAGGAATCCTTATCCGTTCCGGGACTTTGAACCGATCTTCCGCGACGCGATAACGCAGACCGTGCAACCTCGCGCGTCCGTTCCGATGCATTGATTGCACTTTCGGACCTGGATTGGCTGGACTTCATTCACCTTTCTCGGTGTGGGCGGCTGATTAGCGGAGGCGTGCGGTCGATCAAGGCCTCGACCGCTTCCCGTTGCTCCCGCAGCAACCGCGCCAGTTCGCGCAATTGAGGACGCCAGCCGCCTTTGAAAGCGTTGTGCGAGACCCGCGTCTTACCGGTTTCCGACTTCGGCCCGGTTGACCGCTCCCACGGACGCCAGGTCCGAATCAGCGCCGCTTGTCGTTGCCGGCGTTCCGAAGTCCAGCCGTTCATCGGGCAGGGTCTCCAATAGTTTGTTTTGCGAATTTTCGGTTTCCCGCGTGCGCGAAGCTTGCCCGATCGGGATGCCGTTGTTCACTTGCTGCTGATGGGCGATGTTGGCCTGCTTGGCGATCACCACCGGCGGGTTCTTGATGCTCGCCAGCACCTCCAGGGTTCGGGTGCATTGCGCTTGCGCCCGCAGCGCCAGCCGCATGTGGACCTCGTAGTAGGGGTCGAGCAGATCGGCGGCCATGCCGCGTTCCACCAGCCGGGCGAACAGGCTTTGCAGCGCGACGGCCTGATTGATCAGCATCCCCTCGGCCTGAGCCAGGTCGCCAGTGTTGACCGCCCGAGCTTGGTCGCGCAAGGTCCGGATCAAGATCGGCAAGTCCAGCTTGTCGGCAACGGTTTTTTGCTCCCCGACCCGCAGGACCCGCATGGCCGCGAACGAGGGCGAGGTCACCATGGCGGCGAAGGCTTTAAATCCTTCTTCCGCCGTGGCCGCTTCCACCGCAATCTCGGTTCGGGGTTGGGGGGACTTCTTTTCGGCCGCCGCCGTACGGCTCGGGTTGGTGCTGGTTTTTTTCCTCGTCATGGTTTCGCTGCCTCCCAGTTGTCGCCCTCATGCGCCTCCACCAGATCGCGCGTGCAGGCGTCCGGGAAGATCGCCAACAGGCCCTCGACCATCGCCGCCGACAGCGCGGTCTTGGCGGCGGGTACGTCCGCCTCGGCCACTTCGAGCACCACCTCGTCGTGGATCAGGTTGACCGGCTGGGCGTCCAGCCCGACCAGCGCCTTGTCGATGCGCGGCAGCGCCGCCAGCATGGCCATGGCCGCCGCCCCCTGTACCGGCGTGTTCAACGCTTCGGTGTAGGAATAGGGTTCGCCGTCCCGCTTGAAATCCCTAATCAGACCGCCGCGAATCGGGCTTTTCAACGTCCGTTCGGTTTCGGCGGCGGTCACCCGTTGCCAGTACCGCAGTCGTGGATAGGTGCGGAAAAAGGCAGCGTGCGCCTGCTGGGCCTCCAACAGGGTCATGGCGACACCATAATTGGACTTGGCATGGGAAACCAGCGTCGTCGGACTCATCCCGTAGATCAGGCCGAAGTTGATCGCCTTGGCGAGTTGGCGTTGTCCTTTCGTCACCTGTTCCGGTTCGATACCCAACACGGCGGCGGCGGTCAGCCGGTGCAGGTCCTTCCCGTCCCGATAGGCGGCCAGCAGGGTCGGATCGCCGGACAGCAGCGCGATGGTGCGCAGTTCGATTTGACCGTAGTCGGCGACCACCAGCCGATAGCCCGGCGTCGCCTTGACCAGCGCCCGAAACGCGGCGTCCCTGGGCAACTGCTGCAAGTTCGGGTTCCGGCAACTGAAGCGGCCGGGTTTGGTCTCCGCGATCAGGAATCCGGCATGGATGCGGCCGGTGGCCGGACTGCGATGCTTCAACCACGACTCGCCATAGGTGTTCAGCCGCTTGATGGCGGTCTTGTACGCGGCCAGCGGCGCGACCACCGGCAGATCGGCGAACGCGGCCAGGGTGTCCTTGCCCGTGCTCAACCACCCTTTCGGCGTGCGCGGCCAGCGGTTCAGGGTATCCGGGTCGAGTTGCCGTTCCAGCCAGGCCGACAGGTGCGCCGGGCTGTTCGGATCGATGCCAGGACCGAGCGCGACGGCCAGTTGCGCCCTCCCCTGTTCGGCGTCGGCTTGCCAGCGGTCGATCAATCGGCGGTGTCCCTCCCCGTCGAACGGACAGCCGGCCCGTTCCAGCTTGGCGATGAAGCGTTGCGCGGCGGCCAGTAGCTTGTAGGTGTCGGCCTGTCTCTGCTGGTTCAGTTGCGTCTTGAGGATCGGAAACAGCCGGTCGGCGGTCGCGGCGTCCAGGGCGGCATAGTCGTAGTGCGCGGCGGTCAACACGCCGGACCAGTCCGAAGTCTGCAAGGTCTTGTCCAGTTCCCAGCCCAGCGCGGTCTTGGCGACTTCCGCCAGCGACCGGCGACGACCGGACAACACCCGGTCCATCAGCAGCGTGCAGTGCAGCAGCGCGGGAGCGATGCCGGCGTGCAGGCAATGCTTGAACTCGAAACCGGCGTTGTGCGCCACCAGCGGCCGCGCGAACAGCGGTTCCAGCAACGCCGGCTGGATCGCCGCCAGATCGAACACGAAGGCGCGATGGTCGGCGGCGAACTGCATCAGCCGGATGGTGGACAGGTGCGGGTCAAGCCCGGCGTTCGGCGCGTGCCGATACGGCCCTGCTTTGGCGGTCTCGATGTCGAAACCGACCGGACCGCGATACGCCAACAGCGCCGACACGGCGGCGGGCACGGCGGCCGAATCGCGGATCACCTCCACCTCCACGCCAGCGGCGGCTAGCAGCCCCTTGGCGGCGTCGCCGGGGTTCGGTTTGACCGCTACGCCGGCCAGCACGAAATCCTCGTTTTTGCCGGATGCGCCCTTGCTACAGTCGCTACGATGGCTACAGTCCACGGCTGTTTTGCGGTTTGGCTCCCCGCTACAGTCGCTACGATGGCTACAGTCCGGCGCGACTGTAGCGACGGTAGCGGTTGTAGCAAGGGTGGGTGGCGAAAAAACCGGCTCCAACTCGATCCATTCGCCGGGACGGCGGCGAGTGTGCTGCTCGCGCAATCCGGCCAGCGTTTGCGGTTCCTCGAACTGCACCCAATACCGCTTGCCGGCGACGGTGATGTTCCACCAGCAGGTTTGATCGGCGGTTGAATCCGATGAAAACGCGGCAAGGTCGTTGCTACAGTCGCTACCATTGCTACAGACTGTTTGGGGTGTAGCGACTGCGACGGTAGCGACTGTAGCCAGCGAAGCAGGTAGAAACGGGCTTCGTTCGGGTTGCGGGACTGGAGCGACGGCAGCCGTGGCACGGGCGGAAAATTTCATGGGAACTCCCTCCACACCGTCCACGCTTCTCGATGGCGGATGCCGTCCACGACCACACCGTCCGGTTTTTTGACGAACCAGCGATGCCGTTCCAGGATGCCGGTGATACGGCGCGCGGTGTCGCTGTCGCGGATGCCATTCGGACCGTACTGATAGATTTGCCGCAGATGGACGGTGTCCTTGTCCCGCGCCCACAGCAACAACCGTTCCGCCAGCCGTAGATCGGGACTCCCGGCGCCGCTGTCCTGAATCCTCAGCGTCTCGGTCAAGTAATAATCCAGCAGCGCGATAGCGGCTTCGATGTGCGGTAGGCCGATGGTGGCGGTGTCTGGATTCTCGATCACCGCCAACACGCCCGCGATGCGCGCCGCGTGCTCGGCGGCCTTGTTGGCAAAGCCCCGGATCGGTTCCAGCGGTTGACCGTCGCCCAGTTGTTCCTCGATGGCGTCGCTATAGCGAATCCAGGCCGCCTTCGCCGGCTCGGTCAGCGGCAGGTTGCGCGGGGTCAGTTCGTTGCGAGTCCCCTCGCGCAGCGGGCAGGGCCGCTCCAGCAGGGTCTTGAGTGTGGCCCAGTAGCGCGTCACCGCCGGGTCTTGCGTCGCATCCTCGCAAACGTAGCGCCGGGTGCCGGCCGTGCTTTCCGGCCAGGCGCACAGCACCCGCGAAAGAAAACCCTGGTCGGCATAGATCGGATCGCCGAACAGTTCGGCGGCGACCAGCGGTTGCATCATCAAATGCAGGGACAGGCGGCGGTCAAACAGCACGCTGGCGCCGTCGCCGCTGCGCACCCGATCCAGCGGCCGGCCATCCCACAGCTTCGACAACGCGCCGATGGTGCGTAACCGGGTTTCCTTCATCAGCGCCGCGCCGCCGACGAACAGCGCCCCCTCGTCGGAAAACAGGCCGAGCGACGGTTGACCGTTGGCGAACAACTTGAACAATCCCTCGGCGGTTGGATCGGCGGCCAGCAGGTTCGGTAAGAGCGGCGGCTGCGGCGGTTCGCCGAGCGCATCCGTCGCTGCTTTTTTCTGTTCGCGATTGGCCTTGATCGCGGCCAGATCGACGACTTTTTCCTTGATCGCTTCCCGTTCGATGCGCTCGTATTCCTTGATTTCCCGTTTGTGCAGGCGGTCGTCATCCCGATATTGCGCCACCAATTCCCGTTGCCGGTCGGCCACCGGCTTGACCGCCAGGGCGTCCACGGCGGTCTTGCGCTCGCCGCTCGCGCCGACCGTGATGCAAAACAACGACAGCGGCGACACCCGGCCGTCGATGATGAGGTTGGCGTGCGGCTGGACGGACAACGCGGCGGCGGCCAGCACGGATTGCGCGATCAGGGCATCCGGGGCCTGCACGATGCGCCGAATCGCCGCGACCGCACCGCCGAGCACGTCCCCGAGGGCGTCTACCGGAAACGATTCGGCGGGCAGCGGATCGCGGCGCAGCGGATCGGGTTCCTGCCTCAGCACCGGACCGGCCAGCCGTGCCTTGAGTGCGTCCATCCCGTGCTGGACCAGGATGTCGTTCCAGTCGCCGACGCCGTCCGGCGGGTAGATCGCCTGGATCATCGGCCACCGCCGTTGGGCCTGCTCGACCACGGTCCGACCAGCCGGGTCGTTGTCGGCGGCGAGGGTGAGCAGGTTTAGCTCGCGGCCGTTGCCGTGCTCCTCGATGGCGGCCATGAGGTTGCCGGCACTGTAGGCGCACAACACCGGCGCATCGGTGGCGCCGTACACGGCCAGCGCCTTGGCGATGCCTTCCGTTACAAACCAGCGGCGCCCAGCGGCAGGTGGCGATGGAATCCACGCGGCCAGGCCAGCGGTCCGACCATGATCCAAAAACCGTTTGCGGCCGGTCGGATCGATGCGTTGCAGGTTCCACAGCTTGCCGGCCGCGTCTATCATCGGCGCCAGCAGGATCGTTTTACCGTGGATCAACACAATCCCGGTTGCCTTGGCGATGTCGGACACCCCACGGGACTGTAGATAGAGATGCGCTGCTTCATGGTCGAGCCCGTGCCCGGCTTCCCATGCCTTACTGGCCCGGTCGGCGGCCTCTTCCTGCAACCGCGCCTGCTCCTCCCGCAACCGCCGCATGATCGCCGCGCGTTCGGCGTCGGTTGGCGACTGGCCGTCCGGCAACCGGAATTCGATCACGGTTGCCGGACATTCGCCGGGTCGATAACTCCCGAACACGCCGACCAGTCGGGCCGGATCGATGCAGCAGTACCCGGCCTTGCCGTTTTTGCGGTCGGACTCCGCATCGCCGGGCGTGCGGAAGGTGTGAAAGCGTCCATTCGGTTCGATGGCGCCAGGATCAATAAATTTTTCAGTCACATGCTGGCGAAAAGCGTCCTGAATCTGGGCTATACTTTCAACCGCCAGCCGATTACTGGCGTCTTTCAGGATCAGGGACATCGAATTACCTCCAGGGACAAAAAACCCGCCGTGCGGGCACACAGCGGGTTTGAGGGGGCATCAAAAAGCGAGGTCGTCATCGAACGGGACCGCCGTCTCCGCCGGCTTGACCGGTGGTTTCGGCGGTTCGATGGCCTCGTCCAGCAGCTTTTGAATCCATTCCGGCAACTGGGTCTTGACCGCCGCGTCCGGCCGGTCCTGGTCGTAGAATAGCGCCGGGTTGGCCGTGAGAGTCGGCTGGCCCGGCGCGGCCTTGATCACCGTCTGCACGGTGGCGCTCACCTGCCCGTCGTCCTTGGTCGTGTGCTGAATCAGCACTTGGCACGGTACGCCGACCAGCTTCGACATATCGAATCCGGCCACTTCCTCGGCGGTAAAGTCCCGACCGCGCCAACTCGCCAGCACCGGCCGCAGGGCGCCGTTCTTGCTCAGCGTAGCGGTAAACCGGCGGCTGATTATGTGCGGCTTGCCTTGGTCGTCCGGGCAATCCGGTAACTCCCATGAGAGAAGCAGTTGTGGCTTGGTGCCGAACGCACCGGCTTGCAGGCCGAGATCGATCACCCAGACGCAGACCGCTGGATGCAGGCCCGCCGGTGGCGGGGTGTAGGACGCGTTTTCGGAAAGTTTGAGACTCATAGAGATAAGGCTCCGATTCAGGAAGAGATACCCAGTGGACGGCCAGTCCGCTAATCGGCGACCACCTCCTGGGATCGACGCTCGAGTTGAGTTCGATCCAGTAGTCCAATGGCCTTTAACCGTGCGATGCCGAGATCACGAATCAAACTGGTGATTTCGAGATTGCCGGCATCGGTATCGCCACTGACTTGAACGTCTTCCAGAATCGAGTCCAGACGTTCGATAAACCACAGCAGATCGGCACGAAATGACGACCACCCGCGATAAGCGGAAACATGGACGGAAGTGGTCATACGGCCGCCAGTTCGGAAGTCGAGCGCACGCGCGGCGATGCGTTTTTCTCGATGTAATCGAGGACATCAGCCTTCCGGTACAGCGCATGGCGACCCAGCCGACAGAACGCCGGGCCGTTGCCGTTCAATGCGGCTCGTTCGAGCCAGGAGACACTTTTGCCGAGCACTTGGCCGACGACCGAGCGCGTGAACAGCGCGTCCGGCGGGGACTGCCAGAAGACAGCGATGGGAGAAGATTCAGATTTCACAACCGCACCTCGTATGTATTAGTGAAGGTGCAGTGATACTAAAGACAGGATCGGTAGGCGTAACCGACAAAAGTACCTACCTGATAGAGGACTTAAGTCGATCAGCTTCGATCAGGAAGGATTTGGGTTGGCGTTGGATGGGTAAGTGCTTTTGCAACGAGCTTTTCCACAGCACCACTGGAATGAGGGTTTCCGGTTGCTACCCGTACAATAATGCCAAGGACGTTGTAAAACAGTCCACTTTTTGTAGTCTTGCAGCGGAAACCCTGTTTTTCCAAGGCGTGGCGGATATCTGAAGCCAGCACCGTTCTTGGATAATCCGGTACCCTGCTGTTTGGGAAAGATTCAGCTTCTGTTGCGGCTCTCCCTATCGCTATAACAAATTCCATTAGCCTATGCCGCATATCCGATAAATTGACTTTCTCTTCACATAACAGCATACTACTCAAGCCATCTAAGCTATCGAGATAATCCAATAACTGTTGAGACTGGGTTTGCAAGATGACCAGCCTACCTCTTACCTTGCCAGGCAAACAATCCTCTTTTAACTTGGAATGCGCCCGATAGCAGGCAATAGCATGTTCTATATCCGAAAAAAATGTAGGTAACGGTTCTCTTTCTTCACAAGCTCTGACAGTGTCTCTGAGTTCTTTAACAACATCGCGCTCTAGCGAAAAGTGCTCATAATCGGTTACCCCTGTCGGAAACCAGTCCACCACGCCACCTCCAGCGTCGAACCTTCTGGAAAGGAATCCCGTCCGGCCCGGTGAAGGTGAACCGGGCGTTCGACTCGCGAGGTCTAGGACGGGAAAAGGGTCAAGCGGCTTTCCGGGACGGTTCCGGCAAGGTCTGGCCCATGCTCAACGCCGCCTCGATCCACAGCTTCATCGCGATGCCCATCTCCTGCACCGCCGCCTGGGGGGTATCCCCGACCGCGCTACACCCCGGCAGGTCCGGCGCGATGCAGATGAACGCCGCGCTGCCCTCGTCCCAAAACACTTCCAGCGGATACTTGTAGGAATTCATGCGTCACCCTCGTAGCGGTCCATCATCTTGAGCAGTTGCCGGGCCTGATACTCGGCGATCAGCCCGTTGCGGTTTTGAAAATTCAGAATCGTCGGCTCGCCGTCCCGTCCGTACACCCGGTGCGAGCCCTCGCCGCCGCGCAACACGAAGCCGATCTGCTCGGCCGCCGCGCAGGCTTCCTCGAACCGGACCGCTTTCGGATTGCGCCGGATCGCCGCCAGGCGCTTATCGCGCCGCGTCAAGACCGGCGCTCCGGCTGGCGGATCGGGCGTTGGCCAGCGGGACCGCCAGCTTCACCACCGGCGCCGACTCCTTCAGCCCGGCGCACTTCAACACGAAATCCTCGATCTGCCGCATCGGTTCCCGCAAGTCCTCGACGCCGACTTGGACGTAACCGCCGGTTACGTCACCACCGGAACTGTGGTTGAGCAACCGCTTGAGGGTGTACGCCGACAGCGACCGCTCCAGATGCACGCTGGCGATGCTGGCGAACGTGCGCCGCAGGTCGTGACAGCGGAACTCCACGTCGCTGTCCCGGCAGATCGCCAGGATGGACTTGCGATGGTTCAGCAGATGTCCGGCCCGGTTGTCCGCCGGGAACACATACGCCGAGGTCCGTTGCCGCTGGCGCCGTTCCAGCAGATCGGCCAGCCAGGGGCCGACCGGCAGAACGTGCGTCTTGTGGTTCTTGGTTTCCGCGAAGGTCACCTTGGCGGCATCCAGGTCAACATCGGTCCAGCGCAACCGCGCCGCTTCCTGCTCGCGGCAGCCGGTCAACAACAGGAACGCGCAAAAGTCCCGGACCGTGTTCCGATGGTCGGAATCTTCTGGACGCTGTTCCAGCGCCGCGAACCACGCCTTGAGTTGATGCGGTTCGATATGCCGGGTCCGGCGTTCGATGCGATGCCACCGCTTCAGCGCCGTCAGCCGGTTGCAAGGATTGCTCGGAATCAGCGGTTCCCCGTCCGGCGTGCTGTACTTTTCCATGGCGAAGTTGAGCAGGGCGCGCAAGAACCGAAAATGGCGGTTAGCGGCGG
>JAVMKH010000223.1:0-9746 GCA_031732935.1 Candidatus Contendibacter sp. | reverse complement strand
TGCTGGCCGCTTTCGCCGCCACCGGCGGCGATTCCGGCGTGCCGGTCAGCGCCCGGCCCCTGAGCGTGAATCGCCTGGAATGGGAGCATATTCAGCGGGTGCTGCGCGACAACGATGGCAACATTTCCGCCACCGCGCGGCAATTGGGCATGCACCGCCGTACCTTGCAACGCAAGTTGGCCAAGCGGCCGGTTCGGTCCTAGGGGCTGTTTAAAAATTAACTTATTGATTATTAATGATTTTTATATCAGTTCCAGCCGGTTTTATGGGTTGATCCAGCCGAACAAAGACTGCTCCATGGAAAATTTTCAGAAAAATCAATGGTGAGTTTTTCGGCTGTCTCTTCGGGCGGGTTCCCCCTATTGCAAAAGATTCGCCCACCGAAATGCCATCCAATGATACATGTCTAGCCGAAGATGTCCCCTTGGCAAAATCCTCTATACTTGAACCTGTTTGCCCGATAGTCCCGCACGTCAGGATTGCTAAAACCCGCACTGGAAGAATCAAGAATGGACGGCCTGCAAAAAATCAGCGGCTGCGACTGCCCCGACCGGGTGGCCGACGTGATCTTCGTCCACGGTCTCGACGGCGACGCCCGCACCACCTGGCATCCCAAGGAGCGCTCGGACGCCTTCTGGCCCGCCTGGCTGGGGGAAGACGTGCCGGCAATCGGCGTCTGGTCGCTGGGTTACGCGGTCAGCGCCTCGGCTTGGAAAGGGCACACCATGCCGCTGGCCGACCGGGCGACCAACGTCCTCGACCTGCTTGAACTGGACGGCATCGGTCACCGGCCCATCGTCTTCGTCTGCCACAGCCTGGGCGGGCTGCTGGTCAAGCAGATGCTGCGTCACGCCGGCGATTTCGGCAATCCCGCTTGGAAAACTATCGCCACCCACACCAAAGCTCTCGTCTTCCTGTCCACCCCACACTCCGGCGCGGACCTGGCCAGTTGGGTCCAGTACGTCGGCACCCTGCTCCGCACCACGGTCAGCGTCGGGGAACTGGAAGCCCATCACCCGCGCCTGCGGGAACTGAATCTCTGGTATCGCAACCACGTCGCCGATTTCGACCTCGCCACCGTGGTGTACTGCGAGAAGCGCCCTGTCGCGGGCATTCTGGTGGTCAACGAAACCACCGCCGATCCGGGGATCGTCGGGGTCATCCCCATTCCGGTGGACGAAGACCATGTCTCCATCTGCAAGCCGGCCTCCAAGGGCAGCCAGATTTACCGCCGGGTGAAGCGGCTGGTCGAAGACATCGTCGCCGCGACTCGCCCGCCGCCGGCGAAACCGCCGCTCGAGGGCCACGTCACGGACTCGCAACCCTCGGCGAAAACGCCCGCCGGCTCGGACTTCGGCCAAGTAAAAATCGACCTGTGCCGGCGGTTGGGCGGTGATTGGCAACTCCTGGCCGACTACTTCAGCATCGAACCCGCCGAGCGCGCCCGCTTCGACCGAGGCTGGGAACCGCAGCGGGTGTGGGAATGGCTGGAATCCCACGGGCAACTGGCCCGGCTGGCCGAAGGGCTGCGCTGCATCGGCCGGGATGATCTCGCGGAGCTGCTAAACCGCCCTCGGTAGGCCCGTCGGTGCCCGGCGTCGCCGCCGGCGGGCCTGCCTTCAGGCGCTATTACGAAGCCTGCATCGAACGCTGGTCCCAATCCCGCTACGCGCTGGACAAACGCTTCGTCCATCTGACCCTGCTGCTCGACCGGGGCGAAGAGGCGCAAGGCCCGCGCTGGTCCGCGCAAGCCCGCAAGTTCCGGGATTTGCGCGAGGTGCTGGCGGACGTGCCCGACCCGGCCCTGGTGCTGCTCGGGCCGCCGGGATCGGGCAAAAGCACGCTGCTGCGGCATTTCGAGCTGGACAACGCCCGAACCGCGCTCGCCGCCGGCGCCGCCGCCGCCGACCCGACTCGCGCCCCGGTGACCTTTTTCATCGCGCTGAACGGTTACGGCACGCGCGGCGCCGACCCCCCGCCGCGCCCGCTCGACTGGCTGTGCGAACGGTGGGCGGCCGAAAACCCCGACTGGCCGCCGCTGGACACCCTCTTGCGGCAACGGCGCGTCACCCTGCTGCTGGACGCCCTCAACGAGATGCCCCAGGCCGGCCCGGAGCCCTTGCGGTGCTGGAAAGCCTTTTTGGCCGACCTGACCCGGCGTCACCCCGGCAACCGGGCGATCTTTTCCTGCCGCAGCCTGGACTACAGCGCCACCCTGTCCTCCAAGGACCTGCCGGTGCCGCAGGTGCGTATCGAAGCGCTGTCCGACGATCAAATCCGGGAGTTTCTGGCGCTCTACTGCCCTGACCATCACGCCGCGCTCTGGGGCAATCTGGCGGGCTCGCCGCAACTGGAGGTGCTGCGCTCGCCCTATTTTCTCAAGCTGCTGGTCGCCCAGACCACCGCCGGCGAAATCCCGGAAGGCCGCGCCGCCCTGTTCGGCGGCTTCGCCCGGCAAGCCCTGCAACGCGAGATTGAGGCCGATCACCCGCTGTTTCAGCCGGGCGCGCTGCTCAGCGAGCGCGACCGCCAGCGGTTCGGCCAACCCCAAACCTGGAAAACGCCCCACGAGCTGCCCCGACAAGGCATTCTGTTCGCCAAGCTGAGCCACCTGGCTTTTCAGATGCAAGCCCGCCGCCAGCCGGGCGAAGCCTCCCAAGTCCGCATCGACCACCAGGACGCCCTCGACCTGCTCGCGCACGACCGCGCCGAAGACGTGCTGAAAGCCGGGGAAGCGCTCGGCGTGCTGGAAGAAGATCTGGGCCGGGACGAAGTGCTCTACGTCCATCAACTGCTCCAGGAATACTTCGCCGCCCGCTGGCTGGCCGCCCATCCCGACCCGCGCTGGGTCCAGGTCGAATGGCGCGCTGACCGGGTCTCCCCCAGTCTTGCCGAAACCCTCGCCGGCCTGGCCGACTCCGACCCGCTGCCGCCGCTGCCCGGCACCGGCTGGGAGGAAACCGCCGTGCTGGCGGCGGCGATGGCCGACCGGCCCGACGCCTTCGTCGCCGACCTGATGGCCGCCCATCTGGCGCTGGCCGGGCGCTGCGCCGCGCAGCCGGACGTGTCGGTATCCGACGCCCTGAAGGACCGCATCCGCCAAGCCCTGCTCCAGCGCACCCAGGACCCCGCCGCCGACCTGCGCTCGCGCATCGCGGCGGGCCTGGCCCTGGGCGAACTGGGCGACCCGCGCTGGCAACGAGGCCGGGGACCGGACGGCGACTACCTCCTGCCCCCGCTGATCGCGATACCCGGCGGTACGTATTCCATCGGCAGCGACGAAGGACTGTACGAAGATGAAGCGCCCGTTCACGTCGTGGACCTCCAGCCCTTCCAGCTTGGCCAGTTTCCGGTGACCCACGCCGAGTATGCCCTGTTTATCAAGGCTGGAGGCTACGAAAACGAGCGCTGGTGGAACACCGACACCGCCCGCGCCTGGCGGCGCGGGGACAGCACGGCGGAAGGCGCCAAGCAGCAATGGCGCGAGAATCGCCAGACGCTTCGGACGAATTTCGACAACATCCGCAACCTACACCGACAAGGACGCATCACCTCCCAGCAAGCCGACGACTGGGAGCGGATCGCCCGCATGGACGACGACGAGTTCGAAGCGCTGCTGGAGCAATGGTATCCCCCCGGCCGGCAAACCCAGCCGGCTTACTGGAACGACGAGGCGTTCAACAACCCGGCCCAGCCGGTGGTGGGCATTTGCTGGTTCGAGGCGCGGGCCTACTGCGCCTGGCTGAGTGCGCAAACCGGCCAATCGTTCCGCCTGCCGACCGAAGCGGAACGGGAAGCCGCCGCGCGGGGAGCGGCGGGACGGCGCTACGCCTACGGCGACGCGTTCGACGCGAGCCGTTGCAACGCCTTCGAGACCCACGTTCGCCGGACCACGCCCGTCGGCGTCTTTCCCGGCGGTGAGACGCCGGATGGACTCATCGATATGACGGGCAACACCTGGGACTGGACTGGCAGTCTTGATCAACCCTATCCCTACCTCGCCGCCGACGGTCGGGAAGACCCGGCGGGTGATGCCCGCCGGGTGGTGCGCGGCGGCGCCTGGTTCTTCCTCCAGTCCGTCGCGCGCGCCGCCTCCCGCTACTTCAGCGCGCCCGACTACCGCCTCTTCTCCCTCGGTTTTCGGCTGGCGCGGGCGTCCCCCATCCGGGACACTGGTCACTGATCGCCGCGTAGCGCGCTTCGCGATTTTTTTGCGGGCGACGTCGGCGATATGAAACAATGCTCGGGCCGGCTTTGGCCGGTGGGGTTCCCCGTGACGGCCCGCCGGGTGGTGCGCGGCGGCGCCTGGAACAACAACCAGACCGACGCGCGCGCCGCCTACCGCAACTTCAACGCGCCCGACAACCGCAACAACAACCTCGGTTTTCGGCTGGCGCGGGCGTCCCACACCTTGGCCCCCCTTCGACGGCGCGGGGTAAAAACCCGTTGCGAGCGCACCCACCGGCATCGCCGGCGCGGGCGGCGCTTCCGGCATTGGCCGCCGACCCCGGTTCGCGGCCCGAGGCGAAGGGGCAAAGATGGCGCGGGTGAGTCCCGTCCGCACGGGGGGTCGTTCGACCGTCCGTCGGGCCTATAGCAAAGCGAGGCGTTTCCTGGGTGCAAGCCCTGAAACGCCTCAACTTTTTTTCATCCACCCGCCCAGCAGTCGACCCAATTCCGCCACCATCGCGCTGACGTGCTGGTATTGCCCGTCGGTCAGCCAGCGCCAGTGATGGGCCAGCCGCAGATAAAGCCGCAGTTTGTTGAGGGCGGCGTCGGCCTCCCGCAAGTGCTTTTGCCGGGTCGTGCCGCCCTGGCTCTGGGCGTCGAACAACGCCTCCTGAAAATCCAGCGCGGCATCCATCAGCCGCTGGACCACGGTGCGCCGATACACGCGCGGCCAGATCTCCGCCTTGGGCAACAGCCAGGCTAGCAAGTCGAACGCGCGAGCCAAAATCACCATCTCTTCCGCCATGAGCGTCTCCAATCCCCTTGACTTCGCCCGGATCGTCGCCTGGGACAACCTGTTGGCCGCGTATCGCCAGGCCGCCCGCGGCAAGCGCGCCCGCGACAGCACCGCCCGCTTTGAACATCGGCTGGCCGACCGACTTTTGGAGCTTCAAGACGAACTGCAAACCCGGCGCTACCGGCCCGGCCCCTATCGGCACTTTTTCATCCACGAAGGCAAGCGCCGCAAAATCAGCGCCGCGCCGTTTCGGGACCGGGTGATGCATCACGCGCTGTGCAACGTCATCGAACCGACGTTCGAGCGTCGCTTCATCTTCGACAGCTACGTCAATCGGGTGGGGAAGGGCACGCATCGGGCGGTGGATCGGTTGCAGCAGTTCGCCCGGCGCTATCGCTACGTGCTGCGTCTGGATATCGTCAAGCACTTTCCGTCGTTGGATCACGCCATCTTGCGCGATACCCTGGCCGAGGTGATCCGCGGCGAGGCGGTGCTGTGGCTGGTCGACGCGATCCTGGCCAGCGGCGTCGGCGTGCTGGACGAGGAATACACAATGGTGTGGTTTCCCGGCGATGACCTGCTCGCCGCCTGCCGCCCGCGCGGCTTGCCGATCGGCAACCTGACCTCGCAGTTCTGGTCGAACTGCTATCTCGATCCCTTCGACCATTTCGTCAAGCGCGAGCTGCGCTGCCCGGCCTACGTGCGCTACGTCGACGATTTTGCGCTGTTCGGCGACAGCAAGCGGGAGTTGTGGAGCTGGAAACAGGCCATCGTCGACCGGCTGGCCCGGTTGCGGCTGACGGTCCACGCCGGTGCGGCGCAGGTGACGCCGGTCGCAATCGGCATTCCCTGGCTCGGTTTCGTCGTCTATCCCACCCACCGGCGCGTCAAGGGCCGCAACGTGCGCGACTTCACCCGGCGCTTGCGAGCCCGCTGGGAAACCTATTGCGACGGCAAGATCAGCTTCGCCGAGTTCGACGCCAGCGTGCAGGGCTGGATCAATCACGTACGCTACGCCGATACCTGGGGCCTGCGCGAACACGTCCTCGGACAACCCTTACCGGTTCGGTAGCCCTCCTACCCCTGAAAAAAATCGCGCGAAGCGCGCTGCGCGCGCTTTCGCCGCTACGCGGCGATCAGTGCTCAGTGTCTCAGATGGGGGACGCCCGCGCCAGCCGAAAACCGAGGCCGTTGTTGCGGTTGTCGGGCGCGAGGAAGAAGCGGAAGGCGGCGCGCGCGACGGTCCGGTCGTCGTCCCAGGCGCCGCCGCGCACCACCCGGCGGGCGTCGCCCGCCGGAGTCACATTTCTGGGTTGGTCGTGTTCGTTCAGACACCATTCCCAGACATTGCCGCTCAGGTCCAAGGCGCCCACGGGGGAAATCCCGTGCGGGTACAGGCCCACCGCCGTGGAGCGGCTCAGTTCGCTTTCGTAGGTGTTGGCGCGGCTGCCGTCCCATTTTGGCCCCCAGGGATAGTTGTTCGTCGAGTCGCCGCCGGTCGCCGCCTGCTGCCATTCCCACTCAGTGGGCAAACGGACCTCGTAGCCCAGCCTGGCGCTCAGCCAGCGGCAAAATGCCACGGCGTCGTACCAGGATACTCTCTCGGCAGGATGATTATCTGTTGGTCGGTATTGTGGGCCAGACTCGCCTTGGCGCACTGCGAGTCCTTGCCACCAGCGGTTCCTTCGATAACCATTGTCCGCTTTCAGAAAACTGCGGTATTGAATCCAGGTCACCGGATATTTGCCAATGTGGAAAGGTTCGACCACGAAGGTGCCGGCATCCCTTTCCAGCGTCACCTTGCCGCCCGGCACCTCGCACCAGACGAGGTCCGGCAGTCCGTCGGCGCGCAGTCCCACGCCGGGACGAGGATCGCCGACTTGAGCTAACCGATCACCGATCTCCGCTCGTTCCTCGTGACGTGTAGCGAAATTCTCAAGCCTTGCCAACAGTCGCTCGATTTCGGGATTGTTCAGCTTGATCCCAGAATCTGGGGTGATCGACGGAGGCTTATTGAGCGCATCGCAGAATTCGATTATCGACCCATAGCGCTCCTTCCACTCCCAAGCGACGGCTTTCCGTAGCACCTTCTTGATCGATTCCGAGGCATCCAGCTTCTCGATAAAACCCTCTGGATGTCGCACGATACTGAAGGGCAGCTCGGCACCATATAAAGCAAAGACGGCTGTCATTCCCAGTCCGTACACGTCAGCCGATTCGGCAGCGTCTTGCGCTTTCTCCATCGCTTCCGGGGCGGCGTAAATCACGGTCCCCAACATGCCGGTCCGGGTACCGCCCGTGGTGTCCATGGCCCGCACCAGGTCGAAATCCGTTAACTTCGGTTGCCACCGATCATTCAAAACAATATTGGCAGGCTTGACATCTCGATGAACGACGCCCTTCGAGTGCGCGAATTGCAGTGCCTCGCCGACTGCCGCGATGATGGCGAGTCGCTCCAGCGTCCCCAATTTCTTTTCCAGAACCGCTCGACGAAAATCGCCGCCCTCAAGATACTCCATGACGAAAAAGTGGTAGCCGCCATCCTCCAGTTGCTGCTCAAGAACCTGCACGATGCCTTGGTGTTGCAGCATCGCCATCTGGCGTGCACCTCGAAAAAATCGCTCGAGCCGGGTCCGGTCGTGCGCATACTGGCCATGCAATACCTTGATCGCGACCGGTTTACGGCATTGCCGGTCGTATCCTTTCCAGATCGTGGCGAAGCCGCCATGACCCAGTGGCTCGATCAACCTGAAGCGACCATTCAGCAAAAAATCGCCCGCCTTGAGCTGTCCACCGTCTCGGATCTGTCTTTTGAGGCTCAGGATTTCCTGATGGATGGCGGCGGTGTCGTGCCTTCCAATCTGCGCTACTTCCAAACGTTCATAGGCAGTTTCCAATGCCAGTGAAAGGCCACGAATTCGTTCGTCGATAAATCGAGGTTGCAAATTCTGCGGCTTTGAACTGCGGTAGGAGCCGAATTCATCGGCCAGATCCACACGACCAATCGACCGAAGCGCTTCAGGTAGTTCGTCAAGCCGTTCGCGTACTTCAAGCCAAACCCAGATCGCGCGAGCTTCGTCGCCGTGCTCAAATCGATTTTGGTCGCTGACGGGAATTTGGAGGTAGTCGGCCAGCTTGGCCCAGTCCTTATGCAACCGGCTGCAAAACTGTATTTTGATATCCCCCGAATAAGGCGACATCCCTCAAATCGCTCCTGATTTATGGTTTCATATCCAACAACTCAACCAAGTCTCTCCGATCAATTGCGATCAGTCCTTGCGGCAGTTCGTCCAGACGCCGGCGGCTTTCCAGCCACTCCCAAATGCCACGGGCTTCATCGCCGCGCTCGAACCGAGCCCGGTCGGCGGGCGTGATTTCAAAATAATCGGCCAACTTGCGCCAGCTATCGCCGAGATGGTCGCACGCGGCGATCTTGGCCTTGCCGGAAAAGGGGGGTTTGGGGAGAGGATCGGAAGATAGCGAAGGGTCCGGCGGTGGCGATTCCTGCTTTCGTATCAACTCGACCCGCTCCCGCAACCCCTCGCGAATCTCCAGAAACAACCGCTTGCGGCGGTCGGGTTCGGTGTAATCCTCCTCGACGGTCTGGTCGCCGCCGGGCAGAAACTGACGGCTGCTCAGCCAGGCGTGCCGCCGCCAGTCGCAGGCGGACAGGATGATCGGAAACAGATGGGTTTGCCGGGCGAGGCAGCGTTCGATTTCGACGTTCTGGCAATAAGGCGAATCCAGAAAGGCTTGGCTGATTAACACCAGAGCAATGTGCGCATCTTGAAGATTAACCTTGATCACCTCGTCCCAGAGTTCGCCGGGGCGGATGCGGCGGTCGGTCCAAAACTCGACGCCGTCTTTTTCCAATCCCTGTAAAAAGCCGAGCAGGGAGTTCTTGTCGAGATACTCAGCATCCTGGTGGCTGTAGCTGACGAAGACCTTCACGATGTCGCTCATGGGCTGGTTCCTTGATGGAAATATTTCCGGCGCTTTCGGTGCGGCCCCACCGGCTGAGCCCGCCGCGAACGAATCGGTGAGCGAACATGGGATTCCACACGCGTTCGCGGCATCGCTGGATAGTGGGAAATTGTTACAGATTTTTGGCCCTGAAGCGAATCGCCGTCATCACCGCTCCTTAAGTGAAGGCCATTCCGATCCAGGACGATTCGGGTAGCCACCTATCGGAACTGGCCGATCGGATCGACAAGGATTGCTTGACGCCCACCGGACCGAGCGGGAGGAACACGGCCTATCAAGTACAGTGGCCGGATTGATGGAGAAATTGACGCGACTCCTGGAATAATTTCCCGCGCGGCGTGTTTACCCCCGTGAAGGCCATCGCCATGGCCCAATCACCGTAATCCAACGCACCCGAGGGTAAAACATCATGCATCGTTCGATCCGTCTGTTCTTGGCACCGACGCTGCTACTCGCTAGCAACATGGTACTGGCGGGTCCCGCCGGCGACAGTGCCCAGGCCCACTTCCGCGCCATCGCCGGTGGTCAAGTGGAAAATGTGTTGAGCCAGTACGCCGACAACGCCACCCTGGAATGGATCGGCGGGCCGCTGGATGGTCGCTATGCCGGCAAGACGGCGCTGGGCGAGGTGTGGGGCAAGTTCGCCAAGGCGCAGGGCGAACTCACATTCAAAGTCTCCAACGTTCAGGAGAGCGCCAATCCCAAGGGCGCGACCGTGACCGCCAACGTGGTGTTCAGCGGTAAGAACGACATCAAGGTCCGCTACGTGCTGGTCTATCGCGACGGCAAGATCGTC
>JAVMKH010000222.1:0-9809 GCA_031732935.1 Candidatus Contendibacter sp. | reverse complement strand
CTTGATCGCTTCCTGCGAGGCGACCGGCCCCATCGCCAGGGTTTGCGTTTGGGTGATGACCGGTTCGGTCACTGGATTGCCCTGGTCGTCCTTGAGCGGCTGACTGGCGGCGTCCAGCTTCGGACTGTCGTAATGAGTCACTTCCAGGGTCGTCACGTCCCGATAGGGGGCGAAATTCTGGATCGCGCCCTGGCCGATCAGGAACACCGCGAACACCAGCGACAGCGGCAGCAGCACATAAAGCGTGACGCGAGTCAGATCGACCCAGGCGTTACCGACGTCTTGCGCCGTATGGCGGGCAAAGCCACGAATCAGTGCGACGACGACGACGATGCCGGTTGCCGCCGACAGGAAATTTTGCACCGTCAAGGCGAGCATCTGGGTCAGATAGCTCATCGTCGCCTCGCCGGCGTAGCCCTGCCAGTTGGTGTTGGTGACGAAACTGACGGCGGTGTTGAACGCCGAGTCGGGGCCGACGTTGGCCATCCGCTGCGGGTTGAGCGGCAGCCAGAGCTGGAGTCGTTGCAGGGCGTAGACGGCGAACACGCCCAGCGTATTGAACAGCAAGAGAGCGAGCGCGTATTGCAACCATCCCATCGTGCTTTCTTCGTGGACGCCGCCGAGGCGATAGATGACCGCTTCGATTGACCCTCCAAGGCGCAGCGCCCACGAACGCCCCTCCATGACGTTCGCGATATAAATCCCGAGCGGCTTGACCAGAGTCAACAAGACGAGCAGATACAGCCCGAGCAACAACCAGGCGTGCGGGGTCATCATAAGTCCTCCGCCATGAGCAGAGCGGCAACGAGATAGATCAGCAGCCCGACCGAAACGAGGCCGCCGAGGACGTAGAGCCAGGTCATGGGGTACCTCCCAATTTGGCGCAGCCAGCCGCGAGGCCGACTGCCACTAAGAAAAATATAAATATTGCAGCGAGATAGAAGATATCCATGCGGCGCCTCCACACAGCGGTTCCGATGTTGTGGAGCATAGGCCGACGGTTGAAAAAACGGGGTAAAAACAAGACATCGCCGCGTAAAGAAGCTGTAAATATCAGGATCGGGGAACGCGAAACCGAACCTGCTAGACTCCCGATAAACTGCTTTAGAGGAACTCCGCGCCATGCAGCAAGAACCCGAAACGCTCTCCGCCGCCAGCAATTTTGAACCTCGCCGCTTCCCCTGCGCGCAGTGCGGCGCCTCGCTGGAATACGCGCCCGGTACCGACGTGCTGCGCTGCGGGCACTGCGGCCACAAGAACCGGATCGCCAGCTCCGACGCCCCGATCCTGGAGCAGGATTTTCGGGAGACGCTCCAATCGCTGGCCACGAACACCGCCACTCGCGACAACATCGCAATCCACTGCGATTCCTGCGGTGCGTCCTACAGCTTCGACGCGGCCACCCACGCTGGACAATGTCCGTTTTGTGGCGCGCCGGTGGTGGCGAAAACCGAACAGCACCGCCAATTGCAGGTACAGGCGCTGTTGCCTTTCCAGATCGGCCGCGATCAAGCTCGCGTGGCCTTCCGCCGATGGCTCGGCGGTTTGTGGTTCGCGCCCGGCGGGCTGAAGGATTATGCCCGCAACGACGCCCGCCTGGCCGGCATGTACGTACCGTACTGGACCTACGATGCCGACACCACCACGCGCTACCAGGGTGAACGGGGCGACGATTATCAGGTCCAGGAACGCTATCGCGTCATCGAAAACGGCGAAGAGATCGAACGCGTCCGCATCGTGACCAAAACCCGCTGGACACCGACCGCCGGCACGGTTTCGCGTTTCTTCGACGACGTGCTGGTGTTGGCCAGCCGCTCGTTGCCGCGAGACGTGACCGAACGGCTGGAACCTTGGGATTTAGCGAACCTGACGCCGTATCAAGAGGAATACCTGAGCGGTTTCCAGAGCGAAATGTATGGCGTGGAACTGGAGCAGGGCTTCGAGCGCGCCCGCGAACTGATGGCGCCCGTCATTCGCCGCGACGTCGAGCAAGATATCGGCGGCGACCACCAGCGCATTCATGCCTCGGAAACCCGCTACGGCGAGATCCGCTTCAAGCACGTTCTGCTGCCGGTGTGGCTGTCGGCATTCCGGTTCCACGACAAGACGTATCGCTTCGTGGTCAACGGCCGCACGGGGGAAGTGCAGGGCGAACGACCGTACAGCGCGTGGAAAATCGCGTTGGCCATCCTGCTGGCGGCGCTATTGGCTGGCAGCGGTTTCGCCCTGTGGCAACGTTACGCGGCGGTTCAACATCACCTACCGACACCGGGAGCGCGGATTTACCACGGCTCTTCTCTTCCGAAATCGACGCTCAAAATCGAGCGCGCCAACTCAATCAGCGCGCTGGATCCAGCCACGCCATTCCCGATAAAGAGGCAAGGCCAAGATTGGCCTATCACGAATTGACCAGTGCTCAATCATGGTATTTCGTTGGAGTGTGGCTCGGCCCGCCGGCGTGACAGCCCCAAACCCTGCCGGTCTTCTTGCAACGCCATCACCTGATCCTCGGCATCAAGCGCCGAGTGTTCCACCACCAGGTTCAAGTGGTGGAGATACCGCCGCACTACCTCTTTGCGCTCGGCATCGGTCACGGAATCCATCAGACCCACGAGGGCCGAGCGCAGCCGACGCATCACCTGAACCGAGGTGGCGCCAAATTGGCGGATCTCGTCGAAGGCGAGCGTGAGGTAATCCTCCCAGGTGGGCGTCGGAAAGACGAGACGCAAGACGCCCTGTTCGTCGGCAACGCAGCCGGCGTCGAGCACGCGCCGGCCGAGGCGGCGCAATAAATCCTCGATTTGGTCGATGGCCTGAACCGCCGTGGTCGGATCGTTGATCGCTGGCGAAAGGGCCTTGATGGCGATGTCCACCAGGAGCCGCAAGGGATACTTGGGGTCCTGCTCGAAGGTACGTTCCCGGTCCAGTCGAACCGCCTGCCGAAGTGAACCCTCCGCCAGCGATCGTTGGCCGCCGTGCACGCGCAACAGCAAGGTATCTTCGACCAGGGTATCCCCAACGGCGCATTCCATTACGATCACGGTATCCGCCGCACGAGCCTGTCGGATCAGAGCGGGGATATCAAAACGCGCGACGGTCGCGGGTTCGCCGGAATAGTGCAATGTTTGCGTGACCTGGCGCCTTTGAGCGTCCTCGATCGCTTTGCTCCACGACTCCGGCGCCGCGCCCGCCGGCATGTCCAGGCGCGGAAACATCGTTCGAATCACTTCGCGCCCTCTCTGGCCGACAAAATGGAGGACATTGGTGATCTGAAGATCGTTCAGCCGCTGCACCAGCCGGGCAAAAACGATCATGCTGAGGATCAGCAGCACCGTCACAAACAGGATCGAGAGGAGGGGTACCCGGCCACTCCCCCCGCGATCAACCCAGGGCAGGGTGGCGATGGCGTAAATAAACGTGGCGGTGAACAGACCGAGCGAATGAAATAGCACCGGGTCGCGGCCAAACCAGGCGACCAAGCGGGGGGAATAAGCCACGGCGCTGAATTGCACCATGACGAAGGCCAGCGCGAACACGATGCCAGTCAGCGCCATCATGCCGGAAGCGATGGCGGACAGCGTTGCCTGGGCCGATGCGACCGACATGCCGTGGCTGTAGGCGGCGAGGTACTCCTGTTCGATTCGCGGGAAAGCCAAGCCGCAAACGACGGTCACGCCCACATACAGCAGCGGAATGAGCCAGATCGGTATTGACCCTGCATAACCCTGTAAGACTTTCGGCACGGGCATTCCTCTCTTAACGGATTGAGGCAACGACACGGAGGATTGGCCATCGCGACCAAGGCCGCTTCTGCATAAAGTGCATTGATTTATAAATACTTATTTTCGAATTGACTCTAAAAACTCGTACTGCTCCAGCCAACGGCGGAAGGACCGGTCGGCGCGGCTGAGAGTGAAGACGATGCCCCCTCTGATGCCACGGGCCACCAGGAGAAACCTTCGATACACCGTGAAGGCGGTGAACACGAGCGTCATACCAATTCTGAATAGGTTTTCGTCATTCCCGCGAATGCGGGAATCCAGGCAGCCGCTGAAAAACTGGATACCCGCTTTCGCGGGTATGACGAACAGTGTGGTTCTTGATCTGAAAAAGATAAAACCTATCGGAAAACGGTATCAGATGGATGACGTTGACGCCGTACTCGATCAACTCGCGGCGGGCTTTTTTTTCCACCCGTCGGGTATTTTTCAGGACTTCCCATTGCTTGGGACCCTTACCGGAACCCGCCTGATCCCCACTCCGGGCATCGGCGAAGAGGTCGGCTCTGTCGCGGCGCCTCTCCGTCGATCAGTTGGTCAGCAGGAAAGAGTGAAACCGCGACAACATGCCGCCGGAGAGCGTGTGAGCCTTGAACCCCTGCTGCAACAAAAGCCGGGTGGCGTAGTAGGCGCGCTGGCCGGAACGGCAGATGACGAAAATTTCCCGATCGCGGGGCAACTCACCAAGCCGCGCCCGTAATTGTCCCAGCGGAATGTTGACCGCTCGCGGCTCGCTCTCCACGGCAAGTTCCACTGGCTCGCGCACATCGAGTAGGAATCCCCCGTCGGCGCTGTCCCAGTGGCTGATCGGCATATCGCCGTGCAGGATGTCCGCCGCCACCATGCCCGCGAAGTTGACCGGATCCTTGGCGCTGCCGAACTGGGGCGCGTAGCACAGCTCCGCCTCTTCCAGGTCGTGGATCGTCGCCCCCATCTGTAGCGCCATTGCCAGAGTGCTGATCCGTTTGTCCACGTTGTCCTCGCCAAGCGCCTGCGCGCCGAGAAGTTTCCCGTCGGACTTGCGGAAGATGATCTTCATCGCGATCGGCCGCGCGCCCGGGTAATAGCCGGCGTGCGAATTCGGGTACAGGTAGATTTTTTCGTAATCGTCGTTACCGAGCCGCTTAATCGTCTTCTCGCTGGCGCCGGTCCAGGCCGCCACGCCACCGAAAAAGCCGATGATCGCGGTGCCCTGCGTGCCCCGGTAGCACGAATCGCGCCCGGCGATCACGTCGGCGGCGATGCGGCCCTGGCGGTTGGCTGGACCGGCCAGCGCCACCAGACTCCATTCGCCGGTCACGGTATCCCTGACCTCGACCGCGTCACCGACAGCGAAGATATCCGGGTTGCTAGTGCGCATGTGGCCGTCGACCCGGATGCCGCCGCGCTGGCCGATCTCAAGGCCGGCCATCTTCGCCAGCGTGGTGTCCGGGCGCACGCCGAGCGCGAGGATGACGAGGTCCGCCGGATGGACCTTACCGGCCTTCGTCAGTACCTTCAACACGCCATTTTCACCTAGCTCGAAGCCGGCGACACCGTCGTTCAGAGCCAGGCGCAGGCCATGTCGCTCCACGTAGCCTTCGGCGATGCGCGCCATGTCGACGTCCAGCGGTGCCAGGATCTGGTCCCCCATCTCGACCAGAGTCACGTCGAAGCCGCGGTGAATCAGGTTCTCCGCCGTTTCGATACCGATGAAGCCACCACCGACCACCACGGCGCGCGTCTTTGGCCGCACCGTTTGGAAACCCGAATAGGCATTCATGCCGGCGAGAAAGGCGGAACCGCGTTCGATCCACTCGCGGATCGCCCGCGCATCGGGAACCGTTCTGACCTCGAAAATACCCGGTAGATCGATGCCGGGCAGCGGCGGGTGGATCGACGATGCGCCGGGCGACAGCACCAGCTTATCGTAGGATTCGGTCGTGACCTCGCCGGTGGTGACATCGCGCAGTTGAACCGCCTTCGTCTCCGGCGCGATGCCGATCGCCTCACAGCACGTCCGCACATCGATCGCGAATTGGTTGCGGAATGTACTTTCGTTCGCCACCAGCAGGCTCGATTCCTTTTCGATCACGCCGCCGACGTGATAGGGCAGTCCGCAGTTCGCGTAGGAAACATACGGCCCGCGTTCCACCATGAGGATTTCCGCTTTCTCGTCCAACCGGCGCAAACGCGCCGCGCACGACGCGCCGCCGGCCACTCCGCCAATGATGATGACTTTCATGATTTCTCTCCGATCGCAGATTGGTCAGAGCGCCAGATGAATTCGAGGCCAAGTCTCGAAGAAATGTGTTTAGCGCAGAGGAGGAGAAGAACCCAGGTGATCAGCAGGGACCCGATAATCCGCTGCCCGATGGAAGGTTCCTTTTCCTTGATGAGGCCGATCCGCTGCATGGGCCAGTACGCAGGCTCACCCAGCTCGAATTTCAGCTCAGATTCATACTCGAAAAACAGTCGTCATACTCGCTCCGATTCCGTTTTGTGCTTAGCGTCCCCACCCGCCACCACCGCAGCTGAACCCGCCACCACCCAGACTGCATCCGCCACCTCCGCTGCTGGCGGATGCAGGGTCCATGGTGATTACCTTGATTAAAGAGAATGCCGTTCCGGCGGAGCGTCCTCGCTGGTGATGATGAACACGTCGTCCACTTCGGTGATGCGGAAGATTTGCGGCTTGCGGGCGGCTTGCAGTTCGCTCTCGCTCATGCCGGAGGCTTGCAGCATGTACTGGCGCATGGCCGGGTCGTTCAACGCCTTCTGTTCGTCCTCCAGCCATTCCCGAACCTTCGGGTCTTGCGGCTGGAAAATATGCACCTCGTGGTGGCCGCGCCCCAGCATCGCGTAGACCGGTGGATCGCCGACCTGCATGTACTTGGTGTAACCACTTCCTTCGTACCGCCGCGCCGTCGCGGCCACGCTGGACGAGGTTTTGCTCTGGCTCTCGTAGGCTGGGCCACGCTCGAAGCGGTGGCCCTTTTCCAGCAGGTAACCTTTCAGGGACTTGATGATGGCGGCGAGATCGGGCTTGGTTTTGTCGCTCATGGGACATCCTCCGGAAAAAAGGTTCTACGTAATCCGAGGTGGAAACAATGCAAGCAACCCTCATCGGACCGATTGCAGCAGGCGGTTGGCTTCCTTGAAGAAATCCGGTTGCGGCAGCAGTTCGCCGCTGGTGAACCGGACGAACAGCGCGGTGACCCGGCGGTCCTTGCCCATCACGATGTCCTGAAAGGTCATCGAATTGGCGACCCGGGGCGAATCGGCGGGGACCTTGGTGTTGGTGTGATCCAGGGTCAGCGAAACCGATTCCAGTTTCAGATATTTTTCCGGCTCGCTCAGGGTGGCGGCGACCTTGGCGAGATGCTTGTCGAGCGTGGCGGTGTCCGCGCGCAGTTGGTTCAATTCGGTTTCGATTTCTTCGAGCTGCCGTTCGAGGGCCGCCAAATCGACCGGTTCCGAGGTGGCCGATTCCGCCAGGGATTCGAAACCCACCTGGGCCTTCTTCAGCAAATTGGTCTTTTGCAGGAGCAGCTTGCGCTGTTGCTGTTTCAGTTGGGTC
The DNA here is from genome assembly GCA_031732935.1 of Candidatus Contendibacter sp. Classification (GTDB taxonomy): domain Bacteria; phylum Pseudomonadota; class Gammaproteobacteria; order Competibacterales; family Competibacteraceae; genus Contendibacter. The sequence continues at coordinate 2,471 of JAVMKH010000222.1, read as the reverse complement.
TTTTGTACGCGACTGGCGGTCAGGCGCCCCAGGGCGGTTTCGATCAGGTAATCGGCCGCGCGCCGCATCAGTTCCCGCCGGGTGTCCTGCTCGTTATCGTTCAGGAATACCAGCCGATGATCGCGGAAGTTAACGACGGTTTGCGGCACGTCCCGCCGGAGGATTTCTCCGTCCATCTCGATGCCGAGCACGTTCTTCTCGACCCGAACCGCGCCGAGACCGGCGTACAGTTCGGCTGGCAGGGGGTCGGGCGCTTGTTTCAGATAGTTGCGGGTGCCGTCGCTGAAACTCAGCGTTTCCCGCAAGCTGTCGGGCGAGGCGAACAGAGCGCGCAAGCGGGGATCGGTCATGTAGCCCTGGCGGTCGGCCACGATGGCGGGCGGCAGATCGTTGACGAACTTCACCACGAAATCGATGGCCCGCTCCACCGGGTCCCACAGTTTGCGCCGGTAGTGGCTCACCGCCCGCAGGCGGGGATCGGTGCCGTCCACCACCCGCTCGATGCCTCTCAGCATCAACTCCTTGTCGAATTTGCCGGGTTGGGTGGCGCCGGAAAAAATCGATTGCAGCAAGCGAAACGGCATGGTCTTTCTCCTTAAGCTTGTCTGAAAACTTTTCTCTTCCTGTGGGAGCGGTGCGGTCGTTCCGCGAGCGGGGGGCGTCAGCCCCCTGTTTCCCGGAACGCGGAAAGGCGTCGGCGATATCGGTTGGTACGGAAACAGCCGACCCACGTCCACCGCTCGCCGGCGGCGACCCGATATCAGTTGGTACGGCGTCGTGGGGTATGCAATGCGTATCCTACGGAGTTTTTTCAGGAAGGCTCAAAATCGAGGTGGAAGGCTCGAAATTCGGTCCACATCCGCCGCTGTAACCCTTCTTCCTAACCCTCCCCCGCGAGGGGAAGGGAGCTTGCGGGTGATGGGGTGTTTTTGAAAGCCTGTTTCCACCGCCGATAATGCCGCGCTTCCATTCCATCCGCCATCGCGAGGCGCGCGCATGATCTGGCTGCTTCTCTACATCGCCCTGTTATTCGGCATCGGTTTCCATCACTGGCTCCGGCATCGCGACACCACCCTAGACGGTTTCGTGGTCTACGACCGGCGAGCCGGCGGCTTCAACGTCGGCATGTCGCTGGTGGCGCTGGCCTTCGGCGCGTCCTCGGTGTTCGGATTGGCCGGATACGCCTATCAGTACAACTTGAACGCCATCTGGTGGACGCTGTCCGGAGCCATTTTCCTGGTGGTGCTCGCCTACACCTTCCTCGATACCGTGTGGGCGGTGAAAGGCTACACCATCAGCGACATCATCGCCCACGCGTTCGGGGACGACATCCGCCTGCTGGTCAGCGCCGTGCTGTTCGTCGCCTGGCTGATGGTACTGGCCGGCCAGATCATCGCCGGCGGCAATATCCTGACCCAGTTCGTGGGCGGCGAAACGCCGGGCTACGTCCTGTTCGCCATGATCTTCACCGTTTATACCCTGTTGATCGGCCAAGCCGGCACGGTCAAGACCGGTTTCACCCAGGTGACGGTCATGGTCGCCGGCTTGGCGGTGCTGCTGGGCTTGTGCGTCACCGCCTCCGCTGGCGCCGAACCGCGTCCGCCGCTGGAGTTGCGTTTCGGCTTCGACGACGCCTTCACCTTCACCCTGTTTCTCGGCATCTTCATACCGGTCGGCCTGTCCTATCTGTTCGGCCCCGACATGTACTCGCGCATCTTCATCGCTCGCGATATCGCCAGCGCCCGGCGTGGCCTGCTGCTGGCCAGCGCCCTGATCGCGGCGATTTCGCTGCTGATCGTGTTTGTCGGCATTTTCGCCCGGGGCATCATCACCGTCGACCGGCCCGACCTGACGCTTCAGACCCTGGTCGCTCAACTCTTCAGCAACCACCTGAGCGATTTTGTGCTGGTGGCCTTGCTCTCCATCCCGCTGTCCGGGGCCGACATCATTCTGATCACCACCGCCACCCTGTTGGGACGGGACGTGATCGCCCACGGTCTGCGCGTTCTCGGGCGCGCGCCGGACGAAGCCGTGCAAGTGGGGATCATTCGCGGCTGCATGGTGCTGGCGGCGGTGCTCGCCACCTTGTTCGCGCTGCGGCTCAAGGCGATCATTCCCTCGCTGCTGATCGCCTACAAGGTGTTCTCCATCGGCATCGTGCCACTCCTGTTCCTGGCGCTGTTGCGCATCCGCCGGCGAGCGACCGCGGTCGGTACCGGCGCCGCCAACCGGCTGGTAGCGAGTTACCTGCTGCTATCCTCGCTGGTGGTCTTGCTGGTGGAACTGAAATTCATTCCCCTGGCGCTGCCCAACTACAATCTTTATCTGCTGCTCTGCAATACCCTGTTATTGGCTTTGCTGTTGCGGCTGGGCGGCCACCGCTTCGACCCGGCCCCACCGGCGCGTTAACTTCATTGCCAACCCCTCTCCTTCCCCAGGCGAGGGGGTGTAAAATTCCCGCGATTCCCAGC
>JAVMKH010000221.1:0-9902 GCA_031732935.1 Candidatus Contendibacter sp. | reverse complement strand
AGTCCTTGACGATGCGGTAGATCATGTTGTCGCCGATGCCGCCGGTGCCCTTGAGATTGAGCACGAGCGGGGTAGTTTCGTTCGGCGCGGGCAGGGGCGGTAGACCATAAAAGTGTCGGTATTCACGCAGGGTTTGCAACATGTCCTGGTTGACGGGAACCTGGGCTTCCTTGCGGCCCTTGCCGATCACGCGCCACCACCAGCGTCCACGAACCTGGATGAAGCTGCCCATGGTGTGTTCCGCGACTTCACTGACCCGGGGGCCGAGCAGGTAGAGTAGGGCGGTCAGATACTTGGCGCGGGCGTGGTGCTGGCGGTCACGCTCGCTGTCGCGGGGTAGTTCGTCGACGGCGGCGAGCAGGGCTTGCCATTGGTCGTGTTCGAGAAAGCGTTCCACCTGGCGCATGGGTTGATGGCCGCGCGTTCGACGTCGGGCCAATGCCAGTGGGTTGCCGGCCAGATAACCGGCCTTGACCAGGTAGCTGAACAGGGAGTTGATGATCAGCAGGGCGAGTTTGCGGCTGGCGGGGTTGAGCGGGCCGAGAAACGGTCGCCAGTGGGGACTGAAGCGGGGCGCTTTTTGCCCGCACCAGCGGTCGCGGGGTTGCGGATCAGTCAGGAAAGTTTCATAGAGAAGGCAGTCCTCGCGGGTCAGACTGGACAGCGGTTTGCCGCGTTCCAGCAGCGCCCACAGCAACAGCCGCTCGGCTTCCTTGCGGTAGTTGCGCAGGGTTTGCGGCGAGTCGTGGAACTCGGCGAGCCAGGCTTGGATGGCTTCCAGGTCGTTGCCGGCGGCCAGTTGGCAGACGACATCCGGCCCGGCACGGTTGTGGCCGGCGCGGCCGTCGAGTACTTCCGGCACCCGCAAAAGTTCCAGGGGCAGGGGAGGGGCGCTTTGATGGAGAACGGGGGAGGGGGGCGCAACGCTCATGGGGTCAGTTCCAGCTCCGGGTTTTCAGGTGAGCAGATTTTACGGCTGTTCCAGCGCCGCTTGCCGGACCTGTTCAAGAACCTGGTCCACCTCCGCTTGCAGTTCATCCATATCCACCTGCCGCTGGTGGAGCCACTGGTCAAGCGGGTAAAAGGCCGGGTCGGCGAGCAGTTCGGCCACGCGCGGCACGGCCAGTTCGGCGCTGGCGACGTGGGCGCGGCGGAAATGGACAGCGTAGTTGTGCCGCGAGGTCTGGAGGTGCTGCCCCAGCCCGGCGACAAGGCAATAAATGAGGTCGGCAAGCCGGTGGCGGGACGATTCGGCGAGAGCGGCCGGGGCGCCGTGGTGTTCGAGGTGGTTGGCTAGGTTGTGGTGCGAAACAGCGCGGTCGGTGGGATCGGGCAATTGCTCGCACAGGGCCAGCGCCCGGCGCTCCTGGGTGATGGCTTGGGCCACGTCACCTTGTTTATCGAACAGGTCGGCGAGGGAGCTGAGCACTGTGGAACTGGCGGCGGGATCGTTCTGAAACAGCGGGAGGCAAGCTTCCAGCTCCGCCCTGGCCTCGCCGAAGCGGCCCAGTCTCCCCAGCACGTTGGCTCGGTTCACCCGGTCGCGGGCGATGTCCTCCGCCGGGCGCTGCAAGGCGCGCTTGACCTCCAACACGGCATCGATCCGGTGCAGGGCGGATGCCCAGTCCTGCCGGGCATAGTCGGCCTGCCTGGCGATGTCGAGCGCGCTGATATAGGCGCGGGCGATCTCGGCATACGGGGCTTCGGGCACGGGTTGGCCGGCGCACTGCTGTTGCCACCAGGCCGCCACCCGTACCAGCCGTGCCTCGATCTGCGGCAAGGCCGCTTTAACCTGGCCCTGCATGACATCGATGCGCAGGGCTTCCAACTCGCTGCCAATGACATCGACCTGCGAACGGCCCGTCTGCTTCTTTATCTCGGCGGCTTCAAGCTGCCGCTGGCGGGCGGCGTCCAGATGGCCGACATCACCGAGAGCGTTCGCCCAGTTGCCGGTGATCGCGGCCAGGTCCGACCAAGCCTGTTGCGCGCTCTCGCCGCCGGCTTCGGCGGTGGCGCGGGCCAGGGTCGCCGCCTGTTCGTAGAACCGCAGGCTGGCATCGGGGCGGCCACCAAGCCGCAGCGCATCAGCCAGGTAACCGAGGCACGACCAGCGTGGCCGGCCCTCCGGCGCGGACTCGGCGGCAGTCTGCAAGTGCGGGATCAACCCATCCAACAGACGCGGATCTTGGGTGCTGGTGACGACGTCACTGGCGAAACTACCCAGTCGGTCCCAGGCTTCGGCCTGGACGCAGTAGACCAGGGCGCGGCTGCCGGCTTGCAGAGCAGCAGTCATGTTCTGGTGCTGGAGCACGTCATATACTGCTCTCAGCCGCTCGGCGTAGGCGAGGCGGATGGCGTTCTCCGTCCACTCGCTCCGATCCTGCGGTTGCTGTTCCATCCAGGCGTGAATGCGCTCCCGCACCACTTCGTGGCAGGTGAGATCAGGATTGGCGTCGTCTGGCCCGTCACGTTCCTCCGTGACCAGCCCCACGCTGACCAGATGGCGCAGCAGCGGCTGGAGTTCGGGGCGGGGCGGCAGCGCGGGCGGTAGGGCGTCCAACTGGACGCGGATCTCCGGCGGCATCGCCTTCAATTGTTTCTGGAGTTCCGGCGGCAGCTTTGGCAGATCGTCAAGCATCTGCTTGATCTGCCGCAGTTGCTGTTGTTCGAGGCTCTCCCCACCCCATACACTTTCGAGCAGACCCAACGCTACCGGCTCATTGGCCACCGCGATCATCCACAACAGACGGCGGGTCGCGGAACCGGTATTGCGGATGAGTTGATCGAGCGAGGCGATGAGGGCATCGTTTAGGTAAGCAAGTTCGGTGGCGTCGCCGGGCGTGGTGGCGAACAACGCCGGGAGTTGCGCGAAATCCCCCGTTTTTTCCAGCGTGTCGAGGGTCTGCAAGAGTTGAGGCCGCAGTTTGGCGTCCGCTGCCAATCGAGCGAGCCGGTCCATGAGCAGCGGGTGAAAACGGCTGGCGTTCAACAACCGTTGCGCGAGGAGCTTTTCCTGGGCGTCGGCGCCGAACACCATTCGGCTCAGGGCGGGATGGGCTTTGAGATAAAGCGCCGCTTCCGCTGGCGGTAGAGGGCCGAGTAGCAGCGGATAGCTTCCGCCGCCCACCAACGCCGCTAGCGGCCGACGACTGGTGATGAGCACGCGCGACGGCGAGCCAGCAAGCTCGCTGGCCAGCGCCTTCAGGCAGTGGTCCCAAGCCGGGTCCTGGCAGGCCCAAACCGGCTGCCCGGCGACCGGCGACGGTTCGGGCTGCGGCTTCAAATTGGTCTCGAAGTTGTCCAGCACCAGCAGGATGGCTTCGTCTTGCAGGGCGCGGATGAGGTTTTGCGTCAGCCGTTCCAGCCGGGCGGGGCCGGTGAACTCGGCGCTGGCGTCGCGGTAGATCGCATCGGCGGGCCGCGCCTTGACGTGGTCGTGGTAGCGGCCCAGCTCGCCCCGCAGCTTGAGGTCGATGTCGCGCAGCGTGGCGTCGAAGCCGAGGGCGTTGGGCTTGGCCTGATAGAGCAACACCCAGTCGAAGCGCGTCTCCCATAGCGCCAGCGCCTCGGCCACCAGGGCGGTCTTGCCCATGCCGCCCAGACCAGTGATGACCGCGACCGGTTTCACTTCCGCCCCGGCGCTGGAGCCGATGAAATCCGCGCCCAGGCTGGCCAGTTCCCAGGTGCGCCCGACGAAGTGTTCGTGGCTGGTGGTGGTCAGCTCGGCGATGGAGTGCAGGCGCGGATTGCGCGGATTGGTTTCCGGGCTGCGACCCGGCGCCGGCGTGAGGCCAGGCTGTTCCGTGCCATAGAGCACCGGCGTGGCGTGATCGCAGGTATCGAAGCGGGCAGAACCGTACTTTTTGTCATCCAGCAAAGCGTTCCGGGCCAGGGTGAGGGCGGCGGCGGCGTTCTTGGGTTGAGGGTGGGCGAGCAGGGCGCGGTAGAACTCTACCGCCAACTCGCGGGCGTAGTTGTCGCTCACGACATAGCGCATCGCCACCACCGAGGGCACGCCGCCGTGCAGCAGGGCGTGGGCGGTGCCGGTGAAGCCGGGTTGCACCTGGAGATCGAGGTCCTTGGTTTCCGCCTCCTTCGTGCCCGGCTCCTGGCCTTGGGCGACGGCGAGGAAATCCTTCCAGTCCTTTACCCGCAGGATGTCGCCGGAATGGCAGGCGCTGAGAAACACCAGCCGGGGTAGAAAGCCGCCCGCGTCGGTGAACAGGTCGAGCAGTTCACCGCCGGAAAGCAGGTCTTTCGCACCGCCGGGCTTGGCGAGTTCGAGCAGGTTCAGATGCCCGTGCCCGCTCCAGTGGAGGACGTGATAGCCGCTGTTGTGCTGAATCTGATCGATCAGCCGTTCGCGGGTGACGCCGTGGGTGAGGAAATGGGCAACGACGCGGCGCCGCGGGTAGATTTCCTTGTGGAAGAGCCGCAACAACTCCCGCCGTTCCTGCCGCGCCCCCAGCGGTCGCGAGCCGCGCGCCTCGGCGAAGACAAACAGCACCCGCAGCGGCTCGGCGGGCGCCAGTTCGACCGGCTGGGAAATCGGGGCCCGCATGTCGTGGACGACGCGGACGAGCAGGTTGCGCTCGCCCAGCGTCTCAGCGGTGGCCTTAGGTCTAGCGATTTCCCATGGCACCCGCGCCAGCGCGGCGGCAAGGCGATTTTCTTCCTCGCTAGCGCCCGGCAATTGAATCCGCAGCGTGCGCTGGCTTTTGGACGCCCAAAGCTTTTCGAAAATGTCCTGCCCGAGCACTTCCTCGGCGATGCACACGCCGATCTCGGCTATTGCCGCCGTTTCCTTGCCTTTCTCGACATAGACGCGGAAGTAGTCCCGCAGGTCGAAGAGACCTCGTTGGTGGCCGACAGTGATGGTCTTGAAATCGGTGTGGTGGTAGGCGAGTTGCGAACCGTGGGCGTCGAGCAGGCGAAACTCGGCCGTGTGGTTCGGTGCGTCGGCGGTAACGATCAGATCAAAATGCGTGGGCATGGCGATTGAACTTCCTTCTTTTTGACCGTGCCGCAATGATGAGCTTTAAAACGATTCGATCAGGATGTCTCAAATGATAACAGCATGATCAATGGATGAGGAGAAAAGAAGGCCGTTCGCCGCCGATTAGGTAGGTTTCCGATGATCACTTCGCAGAGATTCGGTTGGCGCGCAACGAGGGGCAGGGGGCGAAGTTATGAAGCCTTGGGCAGCAGCCAGTTCCAAGGCAGGGCATACAGATTTTCACCGAGCCGACGGGCCGACCCACGACAATTGTGCCCACGCAAAGACGGCCGCCATTCTTTCTTTGAATGGCGGCCACTGGCCACCGGTATGAATCAGATAGGGCGTTATCCCACAAGCTGTTGATTTATCGATTCCACCCAGAAGGCGGCGAGACCGCCTCGTACACCACGTTGGGACCGTCATAACTGGGAACGTAGTAGGTGCCTCCGCAGTTCCGGTACGTTATGCCGTCAGCGACAACCGTGGTGCAATTCGGTGGCAAGGTGGCCACGATGGTTCCCACCGCGACTGCGGTTCCCACCGCGACCGCCGCACCGACTCCCACCCCGCCATAACCCCAATGACGGTCGACGTCTACATTCACATTACGATTGACGTTGACATCTCGACGGTTGACGTGATGGTCGCCTCCGACATTGGCTCGTGGCGCCCTGACTTCATGCCCGCCGCCGAAACCACCCCCATGTGCGACATGACGTCCACCGCCACCTCCTCCGCGACGGGCATCCGCATCGATGCTGACTAGCGCTAGCATGGGTCCCGCGATCAGAGCAATGGTCAGTACCCGCTTTGAATACGTTGAAAGTAGATCGTGCATGGTGAGTTCCTCCCGTGGCTACTTGACAGCTTTCGCTGGCCGGGCCGCTGGCGCGGCATCCAGGAACTTGATCTTTTCAGCGTCCCGTGGTGGCTTGAAGGTAAAGTAATCGGCGGAGAAGGACGGGGCGAGATCCCAATCGCTCAGGTTGGCCGTCATCTGGGGCGAGCCTTTCACGCTCTTGTCGGTCAGCGTCAAGCGGCGGGGCAGGGGTTTTGGACCATCCTCAATCCAGATTTCCCAATCCACCTCTGGGGTTCGAAAGGCGAGATGGTGACAGACGACACCACGGACCAAAGTCCGGCCCACGTAGGTTTCCGAGGTGAGATTTCGCGCCAGGCGGCTGTCTGGGTTGGCGACCAGTACGTCAGTGACCGGCAACGAGATCCGATATTGGCTGGCGAGCAAGTCCAGGGTCTCGTCGATGGTTGGCGCGGCGGCGGCGGTCGCGTAGACATTCGGTTCCGGGGTAAACAAAGAGAAATTCTTGCCGTCGTAAAACAGTTGGCGACCGCCGCTGAGATTGAGGTAACCCACACGCATACGGTTGGGTTTCTGGATGGCGATCTCCATGGTTTGATCGGCATGCAACCGCTGATTGGTGGGCAGAATCAGTTCCGTGGTTTTCTCAACCCGTACCGTAAAACGGTCGAGGGTACGGAGATAGGCCGCCATTTTTTTCAATACGTCGATGGGTTGGGGTTTAATTGCTGGTTCTGGGCTGACGATAGGCACCGCTGGCGCGGCTGGCGCGGCTGGCCGATCGGTGGATGGGCTGGCGCAGCCGAACAATGCCAGAGCGGGGAAGAGCATCACGGGTAACAGTTTTAAGATCTTCATTCTTATATGCTCCTTACCAGTTTGATCGTTGATCACTGAGCCTGTCCAGGGCTTGCTGATCGGGTATTGGATGGACTTTATTCCCTCTCAAGTTGGGCGTGGCCGGTTCATTTCATGCTGGCCCGCAGTTCTACCAGGGACTGATCGAAGGCATCGACCCGGATCAGACCCACACGGGGAAATTCGATATCGATGATGACGTACACCGCCGCTGCCGTAATAGCCGCGAACCCGATGATATGTAACCAACTGCGCGACTTACCGCCGGCCATGCTGTAACCGGCCAGCAGCGCGCTAACAAGGGCCAGCCCACACAGCATGATAAAAATGATCGTCGGTGGATGTAGCCGGGTCGCCGTGGTTCGGGTGGTAGTGATGTCGAACATCTCATTGAGCGCCGGCAACAGCAACAGCGTTGCCGGCGGCGGCGCGGTTTCTAGCCGCCCAGCGGCGATCGCCTGGGTCCAGATTTCCCCCTGCAATGCTGCCGCCCGGGCCAACTCCGCCCGCGCCGCCTTGATATCAGGTATTTTGTGGTAAACCTCCAGCCGAGCATCGACATACTGGCGGAAACTTTCCCGAATCGCCGGTTGGGCACTGGCGGGTAGTAGATCAAGCCGCAACCAGGCGGTACCGATGGCGTTGGTCTCCTGGACGATCAAATCCCGGCGGGCATCGAAACGCGAGGCGGCGCCTGAAAAGGTGAAGGCAATCAGCAGACCGAGCAAGCCGAAAACCGCGCCTTCGACCGCGCCGGTACCGATCCGCGCACCCTCCGGATCATTCGCCAAACGGCTCTGGCCGATCTTGCGACCCGCCTCCAATAAAATCAGCATCCCGACGAATAAACCGATCGCGAGTATCCAAGCTGTTGTGATATGGGTCATATGTATGTCCTGGCTAACTTCGTATGATTGGTGGACGCATATGAGAGTGTAGCTTTTGAACACTCTAGCTGCCGAGTCATGTAATTCATGATAATGGGAATAATCTTGAATTTTAGACCTAAAATTATCGTAAAATACATATTATGTAATCATTTTTTATACTATCATTGTTCCCTGGTAACAAACCCACGGAGTTTCCCAATCCCATGGCCCGTTCCGGAATCCGCTACGAAGAAGTTCAGGCCGCCGCTGAAACCCTGCTGGGACGCGGCCTCAATCCCACCATCCAGCGCGTGCGCGAACTGCTCGGCACGGGTAGCAACACCACCATCAGTGAACACCTCAAGCACTGGCAACAACAACTTGCCAAAACTCCAAAGGCTATCCTGCCGCCCACCGTTCCCGAAGCCGTGGCCACCGCGCTGGACGATTTCTGGAAAATCGCCGTGCGGCACGCCGAGGCGGCGTTCGAGGAGCAACGCGCCGCCGCCGCGCAAGCGGTCTTGGAAGCTGAACAGTCCCGCGACATCGCTATCGCCGAGCGGCGGCAGGCTCAATCCACCGCCCAGGAGCGCCAACGCGAATTGGAATCCACCCAAACCATCGTCCGCGAACTCACTGACCGCCTGCTGGTGGAGCAAGAGCGCCGAGCCGCCGCCGAGACCGCCATCCAGGCCGCCGAACAGCGCGTTCGAACCGCCGCCGAGACCATGGTCCAAATCCGCGCCGAAACCGCTGCTCGGGTCACACAGCTTGAAACCAATCTGTATCAACTGCGCTCCGACGCCGACCGACAATTGGCGGAAGCCCAGCACCGGTTTGAGACCGAGCGCCAGCGGGGCGAAGCCAGCGAAACTCGACTGATGGCCCTGCTTGACCAGCTTCGCGCCGAACAGAAGGCGGAACGACAAGCCTTCGCAACCGAGCGCCAGGACTGGAAAAATCAGGAAATCCACTGGCGGGAACAACGGGAAACCGTGCGGCGCGAGAATACCGAGCTGCGAGCGAATCTAACCGCCGCTGGTGAACGCCAGAACATCCTGACCGCCGAACTGGAGCAAATCCGCCTGAAGCTCCAAAATTTGGAAACCCGGCATTTGGAAACCGTGCGCGAAGCCGAGGGATTGCGGGGTGAGCTGAGGGCCGTGCAAGAGGATCGAAACCGACTGTGGCGCCAACTGGACGCTCTCCCTGCTCCACCCTCCGATTCGATGCAAGCGTCGCCATCGGCTTGATCATTGTGGAGTGCTCCAATCACCTCAGGGATCTATTGTATTGGGTATAATTACTAACATTCGCCAATCCCCGATCAGAACCAACGAGGTCCACACCCTTCATGAATGCCGTGGTTCAAGCCAAGGCTGAAAGCCGTCATCTCCTCTCCGGCAACGAAGCGGTCGCCCGCGCCGCCTGGGAAGCCGGCGTCCGGGTCGCCGCTGCCTATCCCGGTACCCCCGCGACGGAGATTTTGGAAAACATCGCTCTCTACCCCGACATCTACTCGGAATGGTCGGTCAACGAAAAAGTCGCGGTGGAAGTGGCCATCGGCGCTTCACTGGCGGGTTCGCGCGCCCTGGCGGCCATGAAGCACGTCGGCATGAACGTCGCCTCGGATGCCTTCATGACCCAGTCGCTGGCCGGCGTGGTCGGCGGGCTGGTGATCGTGGTGGCCGACGACGTGGGCCTGTCGTCCTCGCAGAACGAGCAGGATTCCCGCTATTGGGGTCGTTTCGGCCACATGCCGATCCTGGAGCCGGCGGATTCCCAGGAAGCCTACGAGATGGTCAAGCGGGCCTTCGACCTTTCCGAGGAATACGAAGTCCCGGTCATCGTCCGCATGACCACCCGCGTCTGCCACGTCAAGGCCATGGTGGAGTTCGACGGCGAACGGATCGAGCGCCGGGCCGCCGGCTTCCAGAAGAATCCCCAGCGTTGGGTCATGACCCCAGCCAACGCCAAGCCACGCCTGTCGTTGATGCACGAGCGCGACCGAAAACTCCGGGAGTTCAGCGAAATCAGCGACCTCAACGTCGTTTTCCCTGGCGATGACCGGCGCATCGGTTTCGTCACTTCCGGTCCCGCCTTCATGCACGTGCGCGAGACCTTCCCCAACGCCCCAGTGCTCAAGCTTGGCTTCAGTTGCCCGCCGCCGCTGGAAAAGATTCGCGCCTTGGCCGGCCAGGTGGACACGCTGGTGGTGGTCGAGGAAACCGAGTTGTTGCTTGAAACCGAAATTCGCGCCGCCGGCATCGCCGTCCGGGGCAAGGACATTCTGCCACGCTTTGGCGAACTGGCTCCCAGCGTGCTGCGCCCGGCCATCAAGCCCCTGTTGGGCGAA
>JAVMKH010000220.1:0-9966 GCA_031732935.1 Candidatus Contendibacter sp. | reverse complement strand
TGATTTTATCTTATCCGCACTAAAGTAGTAAAATATATTAGTAATTGGTATAACAAATTACCCTCACCCCCAGCCCCTCTCCCAGAGGGCGAGGGGAGTCAGCGAGGGCCTCAGTACAAATCCTCGGCCGATACGTCCAGCTTCACGAACCGGCGTTTGCCGAAGCTGTCCTTGAGCACCCGGTTCATCCAAATCTGGTAGTCGCGGAGCGCGGAATCGCCCGCCGGCAGCCGTAACCAGTCGAGCATCGGTTGCGGCGCCGCTTTCTCGCGCTCCAGCCGCAAGCCGGTCGCATCGCCCAGCAACTCCCGACCCAGCGCCCGGATCAATTCCAGGTCGGTGCGGATGTCGCCGCATCGCCGCTCCAGCACCTCGAATGGCGCATATTGGACGGTGGCGGCCGGCGCGGCCCGCATCCGTTCGCCCTGGCGCACCGCGTACCACCAACCCCCGAGCAGGGCGCTAGCGTGTTGCGGCGGCGAAACGAACCCGGTGTCGGCCAGGATGGCGTTGTGCGCCAGCCGGGCGTAATCCAGGTAGCACGCCAGATTCAGCAGCGAGCTGATGATCCAGGCGACGTGACGGGCATCCATCCGTCCGCCAAAGTGATCGAGTATGTCGCGCAGCGGCACTAGATCCGGCGTTTTCCGCAGCACCAGCACCCGGCCCTCGTCGGTGTCGAAATGACGGACGATCTCCGGCAGATAGCGCCCGATTTCCGCCGCCATGCGCGGGTCGGCGCAGGGCAGCCGGTCGATGACCTGGAGCGCGTTCTCGAACAGGTCGGCGTGGTCGTTTTCGACGACGTAGGCCACGATTTCGCCACCGACGAACAGCCGACCCAGCTCGAACGCACGCTCCTTGCGGTAGCGAATCTTGTAGGTCGCGCCGTCCGTCGCCCGCAGCACCAGTAGGCCCGGCGTTTGCCAGATGCCGCCGCGCAGCTTCCGCACCGCTATGCCGTACAGCCGGTTGACGTGCTGAAACACCCCGGTCGTGCCAGCGTCCGGGCAACGGTCCGGGTGCCAGCGCGAGGCCAGCGCCCGAAATTCCTGATGCGCCACGGCTTCGTCGCCGGTGAACAGGCGTTCCGGTTCGGATGGCCGGATGGCGAGCAGGTCCTTAGCGGATAAGGTGGTCACGTCGTTCATGGTCATCACCTCCATGGGCGCCAAGACTAACAGACTTATTTGTTTTTTGCAAATAACATTTAAAAAATATTTTTAGTGGACAAGAAGTGGCTGAAGCCCATATAGTACGAAAGTTATTTGTTTTTATCATCAAACAACGATGGAGGCGCGAGCGTGGAACCGGTCTATCCGCAACCCCTGGTGATGGTGGACACGGCGCTGTTCACTATCCGCGACGAGCGCCTGTGTCTGATTCTGACGCGGCGTAAGGAGCCGCCGTTCGAGGGATTGCTCGCCCTGCCGGGCGGCTTCGTCCACGCCCAGGAAGACGCCGATACCGAAGCGGCGGCCCGGCGGGTGATTCGCGGCAAGATCGGTTTCGACGCGCCTTATCTGGAGCAGTTGTTCACCTTTTCCGGCGCGGCCCGCGATCCGCGCGGCTGGTCGGTCAGCGTCGTTTACTATGCGCTAATTCCGTGGGCGTCGCTGGAGGGGAATCCATCGGCTGAGGTATTTCCGGTGGACGGTCTGCCGCCGCTGCCCTTCGATCATGAACAGATTGTGGCCAAGGCGGTGGAGCGGTTGCGGGGGAAGGCGACTTATTCATCCCTGCCGGCGTTTCTGCTGCCGGCGGAATTCACGATGAACGACTTGCACCGGATTTACGAGCAGACCATCGGCGCCCGGCTGGACAAAGCGTCGTTCCGGCACAAGATTTTGGAACTGGACATCATTGAAGAGATGCCGAACCGTTTCCGCACCGGCGCGCATCGGCCGGCCCAGCTTTACCGGCTGTCCAGCAAGGTTCTCACGCCGTTCGAGCGGAAGATTTAGGGGCGGTTTTTGCGGGAGAGGACGTTTCGCGCCGCTCAAGCGGCGGCTGCTCGCCCGTTGCCCCGTTAGCCATTACAAGCGCACACCATGACAACCGTTCGCTCTTTCATGCCCCAGGATGCCGATGGCGTTGCATCGGTCATTCTCCCGATCCAGCAACTGGAGTTCGGAATCCCGATCACGCTGGCGGCACAACCTGACCTCGCGGATATAGCCAATTTCTATCAGCGGAAGAGCGGCAACTTCTGGGTCGCCGAGGTCGAGGGCAGGATCGTCGGAACCATCGGGCTTCTGGATATCGGGCAGCAGCAGGCCGCTCTACGCAAAATGTTCGTCGATGCTCGACACCGTGGGCGCGAGCACGGTGTCGCGGAGCGACTGCTTCAGACGCTCTTTGCCTGGTGTGCCATGGAAGGTATAACGGAGATCTATCTCGGGACCACGGACAAGTTTCTTGCCGCTCACCGGTTTTACGAAAAGAACGGATTCGCGGAGATTCGCGAGTCCGATTTGCCGCCCGCTTTTCCAATCATGGCCGTGGACTCGAAGTTCTATCGCCGGGCTTTGAGCGGATACGAAGCTTGAGCCTGGTTTGAGGCGCTCCAAAGCAAGGCGCTCACCCCGTTCGAGCGGAAGATTTGAAGCTTCCTCAATCTGTACAGCCCTTGACTCTTCAACATGATCAGTGTACTGATTGAATGTGTCTATTAAAGAAAAGCAAGGTGTTGCCATGCCCAGAATCGCCGTCGAAACCAATAGCCGGATGTCCCTGCGGATTCCCGCCGCCGATAAGGCGCTGTTGCTGCGGGCCGCCGCCTTGCAAAACACCGACCTGACCGATTTCGTCATCCGCACCGGGGTGCAAGCCGCGCGAGAGGTGATTGCGCGGGCCGAGCAGGTTCCGCTTTCGGAGCGAGACAGTCTGCGCGTGTTGGAGTTGTTGGAGAACCCGCCACCGCCCACTGAAAAGCTGCTGGCCGCCGCCCTTGCGTTGCCGGGACCGGCGTCGTGATGCGGGTCTGGCATGAAGAATCGATTGCCAAAAGCCATGACCGGACCATGTTCGATTGTGGCAACACCGCTTTGAACGAGTTTTTGCGCCGTTACGCCCGTAAGGGTCATACGCAAGGGAGCGCCAAGACTTTTTTGGCGATTGACGACGCCGATGGAAAGACCGTTCTCGGTTATTACAGCGTAAGCCCGGCGTCGGTCGCCTATGCGCGGGTTCCCGGCATCCTCTCGCGCGGTTTGGCGCGTTATGAGGTTCCAGTTTTCAGACTGGCGCGGTTGGCTGTGAGTCTCGCGGCGCAGGGACAGGGATTGGGCGGCCAGCTCCTGCTGGCGGCGGGGCGGCGCTGTCTGCGGGTCGCCGCGCAGGTGGGCGGCGTCGCGCTGTTGATCGACGCCAAGGATGACCGGGCCGCGCAATGGTACGCCCGCTATGGGGCGCTGCCGTTGTTGGATGCGCCGCACTCGCTGTTGCTGCCGTTTGCGACAATCCAGGCCGTGCTCGCGGCGGCGGGCAAGCTTTGAAACGGCAGGATTCAGACGCTCCCATACCCGCGCCGCGGAAGATTTGAATCTTCTTTCCGCTCAAGCCTGGCACTCCGCCAGCATGGCTTGGGCTTCGGCCAACTCCTTTGAACGCAGTTCGGCGAAGATCGCCACCGCCCGTTCGGCGTGGCAGCGGCCTTCGGCGCCGCGTCCTTGTCGCGCCAGAGCTTTGGCCAGACGCCAGCAACTGTAGGCAATCATTTCTTTGTTGCCCAACGCCTCGGCCAGCTTCAGGGCTTCGCGGGCGAGGCTCTCGGCGTCCGGCCATTGCTGGCGATCTAGCGCCAACTCGGCAAGGTGCCCGGTGAAAGCGGCAATACACTCGCGATCAGGTAGAGCCTTGGCCATCGCGAGCGCTTCGCGGCAATGAGTCTCTGCCTCGTCGATCCGACCCAGTCTGTATAGTGGTCCCATAATATCGCTCAAACCGATAAGCACATCTCTGCTCCTCGGCCACAGGCTTCGCCAAAGATCCAGCGCTTCGCGGTGAGCAGCGAGTGCGGCGGGATAGTCCTTGGCTAACAAGTAACCGTGTCCACGCAGGCGGAGGACAGAAGCACGTTCGTTAGCGCCGGCGGAGGCCACTTGCCAGTGGACAGCCGCGCGCTCGGCGCAGGCCATTACTTCGGCGGCTTGGCCACACAGGTAGTGAATCGAACCAGCGCTATAGGCCCACCAGCCAGCGCTGATGAAGTCCTTGGTCCGCCCAGCCTTGGCCTCCACTTCGGTTGCGAGGACCAGAAGATCATCCCAGCGGCCGGTAAAATTGAGGAAATAAGACAACGCATTGCACATCTCCTGCAAACGGGCGTTGCCCCCCGCAAGCAATAGCGGCAAAGCAGCAGCCAATTGCGGCCAAGCCGCTTCCAAAACCGGGAAGCGGTCGTATTGCAGACCACCATTCTCCACGGCGAGGGCATAGGCTCGCTCGGCCAAGCGTTCGCCGCTGGCTCCGACCGCTTCGGGACGAACGCGCCGAAGAAAGCGAGCGGCCAGCGGCGGCAACAGCCAAGTCCCGGCCACGTCGTCCTCCACCAACAAAGCGCGATCGCGCAGGCCGTCCAGCGCAGTTTCCGCAGCTTTCTCGCTCAGGCCGGTCAGTGGCAACAGCCACGCGATGGGCGCGGGCTGAGTGAAGTGGACCAGGGCGGCGAGCACCGCCGTCTCGGCTGCCGTGAAGGTTTCGGCCAGATCCCCGAAAACGAAATCCAGCGGATCATTTTTCTCTTTATTAAGCGCCTCCAAGCGATGCGCTTCTTGCAACCGCTCGACGGCTTCGGCCACGGTGCGGCAACGCCCGGTCGTGCGGCCCAATTGGCCCGCCGTCCAGGTCAGCAACAACGGATTGCCGCCGGTTTCGGCATAGAGTTGATCGCGCTCGGCCGGGGTGAGGCGGGCGATGGGCGACCAGCGCTGGCCCAGTTCGGCCAGCAATTCGTCGGCGGCCTCGCGTTCCAGCTTGTCCAGACGCAGCGCGTGCGCGGCGAACGAGCCGCCGACCCGCCGCCGGCTGGTGACGAGGGCGCGACAGGCGACGGGCAGGGTGCCCAGCAATTCGAACACGCGCCGCCGTTCTTCCGCGCCGAATGTCTCCAGATTGTCCAGCACCAGCAAGGCACGGTGATTCGCCAGCGCGTGGCGCACCAGATTCGGCCGTTCTTCCGGTGCCGCTCTCGAAATGTCGTCGCGCCCGAGCGCCTGACCCAACTCGGCCAGCAGCGCGTAATAATCGGCCACGCGATGATCGCGCAGCGACCGTTCGCCGTCGGGATGCAACTCGCGGCTCTTGGCCGTGACCCACAGCTTGAGCGGAAAATGTTCGGCCGGCGCCCGATGGGCCGCTTCCAGCGCCAGCGCGGTCTTGCCGATTCCGCCGGGACCGTCCAGCACCACGCCCCAACTGCGATCTTCCGGGAGCAGGTATTTGGCGATCTGTTCCAAATCCTTCGTCCGGCCAAAAAACGGGCGTCGAGCAGGCAACGTGGAATGCGGAACGAAGGCGCTGGGAGTCGGCGGGGTCGATACGGGAGTCGTAGCCGGGGCAGTGGTGACTGGCGGTACATGGGTGGCAACGCGCGGCCGGGCTGAGATCGGCTCCGCTCGCGTGCCTTCGTCGCTCTCCAGTTCCGCGTGTTCGTGATCCGGCACGAACCGCCACGGCCCCGTCTTGTTGGTCGCGATGCGCGGCCAAAGCCGCAGAACGGTTTCCTGCTCGCCAAACTCGATCCGTCCCGCCGCGTAGCCGTGCGCGCGTTGGGTGGCGGGTGGGTCGCCGAATTTTTCCATGCCGAACACCGAGCACCCTTGGCACCGCAGCACCGGCTTGGAACCGCCGCCTTTCCGAAGGTACGTGATCTCGGTTTCGTGCTGGTGACCGAATAGATGGGCCGCGAACCGTCCGGCCGGCGCGATCTCCGATTCGCCGTGCTTCCGGGCCTCGGGCGTCAACCAACTCGGTCCCTGATGGGTGAGCAGCAAGCAGACATCGTGCTGCCTCGACCAGACATCCGCGCCACCGTCGCACACCGCGTGAAGCTGGCGCGCATCCCAAACCAACCGCCCTTCGTAATCGCCGCCGGTCAGTTGGAGAAAGGTGACGTTCAGGCCCACGATGCCGATACGCCGTCCGTTGCGTTCCAGGGTCACCGAAAAATCGCCGGGCAGGGCGCCGGTTTGCAGCTTGTCGGGCCGATGCGGCGCCTTTTCCCACCACTCGCGGTAGGCCGCAAAAACATTGCCGATCACCCGGCGATAGGAACCCGCCGGCTGGTCCCAGAACTTGTCCTTGACGCGCTCGAAGCCATCTGACTCTAGCAACCGTTCGGCGGCGGGATCATCGTCGCGAGGATCGGGACGATACAGATCGTGGTTGCCCGGCACCGCCAGCAACACAGCGTTTCCCGATCCGAGTTCGCCGAGCTTCTGCCACAAAGGATCGAGAACCTCGGTCTGCAATTCATTGAACTGGGCCGATTCGCCTGACTGCACCAGATCGCCGGTAAAAAACACGGCATCCCACGGCCCACACCGTTCGTGCAACGCCGCAAGGCTATCCAGAAACGGCTCTCGCAAGTTGGGCCACAAGCAGTCTTGTCCTGTCAGCCCGTAATGGAAATCCGTGAGATGCAGCCAGGAAAAAGTGTCCGTCGGCATGACCGATTCCTAAATTCCGTGTGAGTGACAACGCAAAACTAAGCTTCGGGCCATCCATCGAGGGGAATGGATGACATCAAAGCAAAATTGTAGACCAATTTGACTGGTTGACGCATCCACGAGACGGCATGAAGAGCCGGGCACCAGCGGCGTCGAGTGGTATCCATATTGCCTATCTCAAGCCACCACGGGCGGCGAATGGAAACTCACGCCGGGCGTGAATCTCCAAATTTCCAAAGCCAAGCGCCGGCAGGGCTTGTTGGGTTTCCTTTCAACCCAAGTTGAACCGGGTCAAATTGATCCGCTAGGTCTTCATGAGCAAATCATACCGTTTTCCGATAGGTTTTATCTTTTTCAGATCAAGAACCACACTGTTCGTCATACCCGCGAAAGCGGGTATCCAGTTTTTCAGCGGCTGCCTGGATTCCCGCATTCGCGGGAATGACGAAAACCTATTCAGAATTGGTATCATTTCCGACTTAAACAGGGCAGGGGACGCCCAATCCCTGCTCAAATCGGCGCGATTCAGTAAACAGAATCATTGGCATGGGACGTGCAATCCATGACGGGAAGCTGACTGCTCTGGTGCGGTTCCTCGCGCCAGACCGTCAATCCCGACTTGATGCGCTTGCGGTGGAGATCGAACGATGACGACGGCAACAACGATGAAAAAATGGGCGGTGGTCGCGGCCATCGGTTTGATGCTCGGCGGCGCGAGCGCATGGGCGGAGGAGGGCGGGACGCCTTTTTCCACCGTGGCCTATACGGAAGTGGCCAGCGCCCCGCTGGAATCCAGTGGAGTGGACGACGGTGCGCGCGTCGCCCAGGCCGACGATCCAGGGGCCGACAGCTACGACCCCTACACCTGCGCCGCCGCCTACGGCGATAGATTTTGCGCCGCGTTCGAGCGTTGCATGGTCGCGCATGGCTTTCGCGCGTGCTACAAGCGATTCAGCCAACAATAAAGCACGGTATTTCGTGGCCGCCGCGACGGGTGGTGGCCATTTGCGTTTGGCGCCCGGAACGATTTGAGGTGTGATTTGCCTCTACCTGGCTAGCTCGGCTGTGTCCAGGGCGATTTTGTGCTAGCTTGAAATGGTTCACCCCTTACCTGGTCTCGACACGATGAATCCCAGCCTTGATCCTCAAAGCGATGAGCTGACCGCCATCGTCGATGCCGAGCATCACGTTCAAGTGAGCTTGGCGCAAGCCCTCCGTGATACGGTACAGGCCGGCAAGGATGCGGCGTTGGCCGGTAAAATTCTTGATCAACTCACCACGTACAGCGATGTGCATTTCCTGTCCGAACAGTTGTTGATGCGAATGTGCGGCTACCCAGGCTATGACGACCATGTGCTCGACCACGACCACATGATGGAGCGATTGGAGGAGACCAGACATCGGCATGACACCGGGGCGCAACCATTGACCTTGACCGAGACGGAAGCGCTGCTGACGCTCCTGGCCCGCCATATCGGCGCGCAAGATCGGGTCTTCGCCGATTATTACCGCGCCTGGATCCGACGCGAGACGGAATCCGTAGAGCAGCGCCCATCCATACAGCCGGAGCATTGCCTATGACCGATCTCACCCTGGTGATTGGTAACAAGAACTATTCGTCCTGGTCGTTTCGACCCTGGTTGCTGCTCAGGCATCTAGGCGTGGATTTCCAGGAAATTTACGTTCCCCTGGACGCATCGGACGTGGCGGCTCAAATCGCTCGTTACTCGCCATCGGGGCGGGTGCCGGTGCTGCTGGACGGCGATCTGCGGGTTTGGGAATCGCTGGCGATTGGCGAGTACCTGGCCGAACGGTATCCGGCGATCTGGCCGGCTGACAAGAAAACGCGGGCCTTGGCTCGGTCCGTGTCCAACGAAATGCACGCCGGGTTCGGCGCGCTGCGAAACGAATTGCCGTTCAACTGTCGCGGCCGGCGTTCGGGAGTGACACCATCCCGGGCGGCTCGGGCCGACATCGATCGGATTCTGGAAATCTGGGAAGCCTGCCGCGCCATCGGCGCAAACGACGGCCCTTGGCTGTTCGGCAACTTCAGCTGCGCCGACGCCATGTTCGCTCCGGTGGCCTTGCGCTTTCACACCTATGGCGTCGCCTTGCCGGAGACCGCGCAAGCCTATGTCGCCACGGTGCTCAACGATGCCGCCACGCGCGTCTGGATCGAAGCGGCGCGTCAGGAAACCGCGGTGATTCCGGAGGACGAACGCGGGCAGCCGGTCTGATCGGAAGGCGTGGCCATGATCGACATGCCGCTACAGGTAATAGAACACCAGGCACACGCCCAGCAACAGCACCGCCCACAGCACCATGCTGCCGCTGGGCCAGGTGACGGCCAGCAGACCGTGCGGGCTGTGATGGCGGGACAAAATCGCGATCAATGTTTCCAGATACCGTTCCATCGTCGCATTGAACGATTCCCAGCCTCGTAACGCTACCCCCCAAACGCGCGTCGAAGCGACGGGCAGCAGTTTGCGATAGGTCCAGTCGAAATCCAGATTCACCGAGCGCAGTTCCGGCGGGTAGATGCCGGCGCGCATCAGCATCGCAAACGCCAGCGCGGACCAAGCCAACAGTTGCAACTGGGCGATGACGTGCGTGGTGGTGTACGGATCGAAAGTAACCGGATAGGGCAACAGTGCGTAGAGCGCTTGCGGAAACACACCGATCCCAATGCATAAAGCAGCGGCGATTCCCATGGCAATCTGCATGTGGGTTGGCGCTTCCCGACAGCGGATACCGCTATCACGGGCGAAGAAGGCCAAATAAGGAACCTTGAAGCCGGCGGGGTAAAATTCACCAGCGGCGGCGAACAGCAAGAACAGAAAGACGATCCAATGCCCATCGCGGGCCACCGCTTCAAGGATCAACGACTTGGTGGCGAATGCGCCAAACAGCGGGAACGCCAACAGCGACATCGTTCCAATCACGCAGAACCCCGCCGTCAGCGGCATGGACTTGTACAGCCCGCCCAGTTCCGAACCGTTGACCGTGCCAGCGCGCAGCAGCACCGCGCCCATGCTCATGAACAGCAGCCCCTTGAACAGAATGTCGGCGACCGCGTGCGCCACCACGCCGTCGAGCGCCAGCGGCGTGCCGATGCCGATGCCGACCACCATAAAACCGAGCTGGTTGTTCATGCTGTAGGCCAGCACCCGCCGCAAGTCGCTTTCTATGACCGCGAAGAAAATCGGGAACATCGCCATAACGGTACCGATGATGATCAATATCTCGGTGCCTGCGAAACCCCGAGCCAGGGCGTAAATCGCCATCTTGGTGGTAA
>JAVMKH010000219.1:0-10003 GCA_031732935.1 Candidatus Contendibacter sp. | reverse complement strand
GCCCAGAAAGCGGTAGATCTGGCCCATCCAGTCGGCGTCGCGCCGGGCCAGATAATCGTTAACCGTCACCACGTGCACGCCCTTGCCGGCCAGCGCGTTGAGATAGACCGTCAGGGTCGCCACCAGGGTCTTGCCCTCGCCGGTGCGCATCTCGGAAATCTTACCCTCGTGCAGCACCATGCCGCCGATCAACTGGACATCGAAATGGCGCATGTCCAGGGTGCGCTTGCTGGCCTCGCGCACCACCGCGAACGCTTCGGGCAACAGCGCATCCAGGGTTTCCCCCTGGGCCAGCCGGTTTTTGAATTCGTCGGTCTTGGCGCGCAGGTCCGCGTCGCGCAATGCCGCCATGCCCGGTTCCAGGGCGTTGATTCGGTCGGCAACCTTGCGCATCCGCCGGAGCACGCGGTCATTGCGGCTGCCAAAAATGGTTTTCAGAATGTTCATCAATCGGGAGCCTTTCGCTTCGTCGCTCAATGCCAATGGGCGCCATGATACCCCAGGGACAGGGTTTTTGCGCGGCGGCCCGGTGGTGGCGCGTTTCACGGAGCGCGCTGAAACCTCGCGCCCACAAACAACAAACGGCCTCCCGGGATCGCCGGGAAGCCGTGCTCGACGGGAAAATCGGGGAAGAATCGGCGATGGAGCAGCTCAGCGGGTGGCCTGGGCCGGCTGCAAGTAGGAAATCGGCGCCTGCCGCTCGTCGTTGAAGGTGACTTCTTCCCAAGCGGCGCTGTTGGCCAGCAACTCGCGCAGCAACCGGTTGTTCAAGGCATGGCCGGACTTGTAGCCGGTGAACGCGCCGATCAGGCTGCGACCCAGCAGGTAGAGATCACCGATGGCGTCCAGGATCTTGTGCTTGACGAACTCGTCCTCGTAACGCAGGCCATCCTCGTTGAGGATGCGGTAGTCGTCCACCACGATGGCGTTGTCCAACGTGCCGCCCAGGGCCAGCCGTTTTTCGCGCAGATATTCAAGATCGCGCACGAAGCCGAAGGTGCGCGCCCGGCTGACTTCCTTGACGAACGAAGTGGTCGAAAAATCCACCACCGCGTGCTGATTGCGACCCCGAAACAACGGATGGTCGAAGGAAATGGTGAACTCGACCTTGAACCCGTCGAAGGGATCGAAGCGCGCCCATTTGTCGCCATCCTCGACCCGTACCGGTTTTTTGATGCGAATAAAACGCTTGGGCGCGTTCTGTTCCTGGATGCCCGCCGATTGGATCAAAAATACGAAGGGACCGGCGCTGCCATCCATGATCGGCACTTCGCCGGCACTCACGTCCACGTAGGCGTTGTCGATACCCAGCCCGGCGAATGCCGACAACAGATGCTCGACGGTGGAGATGCGGGCCTTGCCCCGGACCAGCGAGGTCGACAGTTGAGTATCCCCAACATGGGGCGGGCAGGCCTTGATCTCGACGGGATCCGGCAGGTCGACCCGCCGGAACACAATGCCCACATCGGGCGCCGCTGGACGCAACGTTAAATAGACCTTATCGCCGGTATGCAGACCGACGCCGGTCGCCCGAATGGCATTTT
The DNA here is from genome assembly GCA_031732935.1 of Candidatus Contendibacter sp. GTDB lineage: Bacteria > Pseudomonadota > Gammaproteobacteria > Competibacterales > Competibacteraceae > Contendibacter. The sequence continues at coordinate 8,459 of JAVMKH010000219.1, read as the reverse complement.
TCAAGGTTCTCTGCCGAATCATGTTAGGTCCCCCAACACGTCAATTGAACTGGAGCGTGGCGTCGCGGCCATGCCGCGCGGGGTCCAAGTCGCGCACCCCTTGGCCGGCCAGCTCATGCGGCTAGTCGGCAACCGCCATGTCGTCTTGCGTTGCGACAAAGATACCACAATTCGTAGCTATGCTGCAACTTGTTTCTCTTTAGCAACTGAGTGTTGTTAAGTTGCTAAAGCCACCGCTCCAGATCCTTGACGGCGGGGGGTTACCCTCCCGCGTCACGGTGCCTCAACCCGCCAGGGTATCGGCAATTCCAAACCAGTCAATCGGTTGGCCGTCCCCCCAGGGCTTGCCGACGCAGAAATGCCGGGATATCCAGATACTCCTCGGCGTCCACATGCCCCCGTTCGCTGGGGGAATCACCGCCGATAGTCTTCTGCCGGATGCTGGACCGGTCGTGATGGACATGACCATCGCCGCCGGCCCGTTGCACCAGTTTGAACGGTGGGATCGCCGCCTCCCGCTCGCGCGAACTGATTGGCTTGGCTGGCATCCCTTGGCCGATGCCGGTGGCGACGATGGTGACCCGCAACTCGTTGCGCATCTCGGGGTCGATGGCGGTGCCGACCACCACGGTGGCGTCGTCGGAGGCCAGTTCCTTGATGGTGTTGCCCACTTCCTCGAACTCGCCGATGGTCAGATCCATGCCCGAGGTGATGTTGACCAACAGGCCCTTGGCACCGGCCAGGTTAACGTTCTCCAGCAATGGGCTGGCGATGGCCGCCTCGGCCGCCTCGCGAGCGCGCCCGTCGCCGACCGCTCGACCCGTGCCCATCATCGCCATGCCCATCTCGGACATCACCGTGCGCACATCGGCGAAATCGACGTTGATCAGCCCCGGATTGGTGATCAACTCGGCGATGCCCTGCACCGCGCCGAGCAGCACATCGTTGGCCGCCTTGAAGGCATCAAGCAGGCTGGCGCTCTTGCCCAGCACCGTCAGCAGTTTTTCGTTGGGAATGGTGATCAGCGAATCCACCGTTTGACTCAGCTCGCGGATGCCGTTCATCGCCACCTCCATGCGCTTCTTACCCTCGAACGGGAACGGCTTGGTCACCACCGCGACGGTCAAGATCCCCATCTCCCGCGCCAACTGCGCCACCACCGGCGCGGCGCCGGTGCCGGTGCCACCGCCCATGCCAGCGGTGATGAACACCATATCGGCGCCCTGCAGGGCTTCGCGAATGCGTTCACTGTCCTCCTGCGCCGCTTGCCGGCCCACGTCGGGGTTGGCGCCCGCTCCCAACCCTTTGGTGATGTTGGCACCCATTTGCAAGGTGACTGGCGCCGAACAACTCTTCAGCGCCTGCGCGTCGGTGTTGGCGCAGATGAAATCCACGCCCTCGATGCTAGCGCTCAGCATGTGCTGCACGGCGTTGCTACCGCCGCCGCCCACCCCCACTACTTTAATGACAGCGTTTTCTTCCGTCTTGGCGTCCATCAGTTCGAACATCATGGCTTCTCCTCGATGAATGGTTCTCGACCCAGACTGCCCCGATCCAACCGTTTAGAAATTCCCCTGAAACCAGCCCTTAATTCGGGTCCACCACCCTTGGCGACCCGCCCTCGATCTGGAACCCGACCGCCCTGGCCGGTTCTCGTTGCCAAACAGCAGCAAACCCACCGCAGTGGCGTAAATCGGATTGCGCACCACGTCCTGCGGTCCGGTCACGTCACGCGGCAAACCCTGTCGGATGGGCAGATGCATCACTTCCTCGGCCAATTCGATGATCCCCGCCATCCGCGAACTGCCTCCGGTCAGCACCACGCCGGCGGGGATCAAGTGCTCGAAGCCGCTGTGCCGCAGCTTGCCCAGCGCCACCTCGAACAGTTCCTCGTAACGCGGTTCCACCACTTCCGCCAGTTCCCGCCGGGACAGCGCCCGGGCCGCCCGATCGCCGACTCCGGCCACCTCGATCCGTTCGTCGGCGCGCGTCAGTTGCTTGAGGCAGCAGGCATGCTTGATCTTAAGCTCCTCGGCGGCCGGGGTCGGGGTGTGGAAGGCGACCGCGATGTCGTTGGTCACCTGATTACCGGCCACCGGGATCACCTCGGTATGGCTGATCGCGCCGTGGGCAAACACCGCCAGATCGGTCGTGCCACCGCCGATGTCCAGGAGGCAAACGCCCAGCTCCTTCTCGTCCGGGGTCAGCACCGCCCGGCTCGACGCCAGCGGTTGCAGGATGACGTCATCCACTTCCAAACCGCAGCGCCGCACGCACTTGACGATGTTTTGCTCGGCGCTGATCGCGCAGGTGACGATGTGAACCCGCGCTTCCAACCGCACCCCGGCCATGCCAACCGGTTCCTGAATGCCCTCCTGGCCGTCGATGATGAATTCTTGAGGCAGAATGTGCAGGATCTTCTGATCGGCCGGAATCGCCATCACCCGCGCCGCTTCAATCACTCGCTCTACATCCTCCGAGGTCACCTCGTGGTGCTTGATGGCGGTAACGCCGTTCGAGTTGAACCCACGGATGTGACTCCCGGAAATTCCGGTATATACCGAATGAATCCGGCAGCCGGCCATTCGTTCCGCCTCGTCCACCGCGCGCTGAATGGACTGGACGGTGGATTCGATGTTGACCACCACGCCTTTCTTCAGGCCACGCGCGGGATGCGCACCGACGCCGACCACCTCGATCGTCCCGTCCGGGCCGACTTCGCCGACCACCGCCACCACCTTGGAGGTGCCGATGTCGAGCCCGACGATCAGGTTCTGGTCTTCTTTTCTGGACATGACCGCTCCGCCTCCCGCTCCCGCCTAACTCGCCGCTGGGGCTGGCGGCGCCGTTTTCCAGCGCACGGCGAACCCATTGCCGTAGCGCAGGTCCACCGCCGCGATCCGGTCGGCCTGGGCCGCCAGTATGCGGGGATAGACGTGCGCCAACCGTTGCAACCGTTCCTTGAATCGATCGCGTCCCACGTACACTTCCATCCCTCCGTCGAAGGTCAACCACCAGGCTCGCCGCTCATCTTGTACCAGCTTCACCAGGGTCAGGCCGACGGGGTCGAGCTGGGCGCGGACCTCGCGCCATGCCTGGATCAGCGCCTTCTCGCGACCTTCGGGGCCGATCAGGCGCGGCCACGGCCCTGGTTGGCGCAGCGCGGCCGGGTGAAAACGGCGACCGTTGATATCAACCATCTCCCCACGCTCGCCCCAGTAGCCGAAGGCCGCCCGCTCGCGCAGATGGATTGCCACCGCATCGGGCCAGCCGCGCCGCACCATGACTTCCTCGACCCAGGGATCGGCGGCCAGCGCCACGCGCAGATCGTCCAGGTTAGCCACGAAGAAATTTTGACCCAGATAGGCGCTAGCGAGGGGCTGCAAGTCGGCCTCGGTCAGGTTGCGCAGTTCGCCCTCGACCCGCACCTGACGCAAGGGGAACGCACCCGGCGCGCGCAGCGCGCGGATCCCGGCCTCCAGACCGAAGCCGACCGCCGCCAGCACCACCGCCACCCCCAACCCACGCAACCATGGTTTCAGGATGGCCCGCCATTGGCCTGTCCTGGCCGCCGGCGCGCGCCTGAGCGATGTCGCTCCCCGGCGGCGTTCCCGTCCGAGTCGCATCGTCGTCCCTCACTCAATCCGGTCGCGTCAGGCTGGTTTCCAGGATGCGCCAGACCAGCGCCTCGAAATCCAGGCCGGCCACCCGCGCCGCCATGGGAACCAGGCTATGATCGGTCATCCCCGGCACGGTGTTGACTTCCAGCAACCAGGGGCGATCCTGGGCGTCCACCAGTAGATCCACCCGGCCCCAGCCGTAGCCGTCCACCGCCGCGAACGCCTGGCGAACCAATTCCCGCAATTCGGCCTCGCGCGCCTCGGGCAGGCCACAGGGGCAAAGGTAGCGGGTGTCGTCGGCGTGGTATTTGGCCTCGTAGTCGTAGAACGCGCGCGGCGTTTCCAGCTGGATCAGCGGCAGCGCCTCGTCCCGCAACAAGCCGCCAGTGTATTCCTGACCCGAAATCCACGGCTCCACCAACACCGGCGAATCGCAGGCGACGGCCCGCGCCCAGGCGGCCTGGAACTGCGAAGGATCGTCGACCCGACTGACGCCGATGCTTGAGCCCTCGCGCGCGGGTTTGACCGCTAGCGGCAGACCCAGCGCGGCGGCGGCCTCGGCCAGTTCCGCCGGGCTTTCGACTAGGCGCCAGGGCGGCGTCGGCAGACCCGCGCCCACCCAAACTTGCTTGGTGCGCAGCTTGTCCATCCCCAGCGCCGAAGCCAGCACCCCGCTACCGGTGTAGGGCAGGCCCAGCAGGTCCAGCGCCCCCTGGATCACCCCGTCCTCACCGCCGCGTCCGTGCAGGACGATGAACGCTCGGTCGAAGCCGCCGTCGGCCAGCACCTGCAAAATGCTCCGGTCGACGTCGATGCCCCGCGCCTCCACACCACACGTTTGCAACGCTCGCAACACCGCCTGGCCGCTAACCAGGGAAACCGCCCGCTCCGCCGACCAGCCCCCCATCAGCACCGCCACCCTGCCGAATTCTTCCAGCTTGGCCGCTGTCCGCTGTCGTGTCTGTCGCATCCGCCTTCCTCCTCCGCCCGTTCGCTCAATCCACGCCCAACAAGCCGTCGCGTCCCAATTGCACCGCCATCGCCCCAATGTCGCCCGCGCCCATCATGAGCAGCAAGTCGCCGTCGCGCAGCAGGCCCGGCAGCGCCGCTGGCAGATCGGCGAGCCGTTCGACGAAGACCGGGTCCACCTTGCCGCGCACCCGAATCGCCCGGCTCAAACCACGCCCGTCAGCCCCGGGAATGGGCTTCTCGCCAGCCGGATACACGTCGAGCAGGATCAGGGTATCCACCTCGGATAGCACCTGAGCGAAATCGTCGAACAAGTCACGGGTGCGACTGAAGCGGTGGGGCTGAAACGCCAGCACCAGGCGCCGTTCCGGCCAGGCGCCGCGCAATGCGTTCAGCACCGCCTGAATCTCGCGCGGATGGTGGCCGTAATCGTCCATGACGGTTACCTGGCCGCCATCGGGTAGCTTCAACTCACCGTGTTGCTGGAACCGCCGGCCGATGCCCTGAAAGTTCAGCAGGGCGCGGCGGATCGCGGTTTCCGCCACGCCCAACTCCAACGCCACGGCGATCGCCGCCAGCGCATTCAACACACTGTGCCGGCCTGGCAGATTCAGTGTGATCGGCAACGGAGCCTTAAGATTCGGTAGATGCGCCACGAATCGGGTGCGCAATCCGTCCTGGACGATGGCGGTGGCCCGAGCGTCGCAGTCCTCGGTCGTGCCGTAAGTCAACACCGGCCGGCTCAGGTGGGGCAAGATCATGCGTACCTGGGGATCGTCGGCGCACAGCACCGCCAGTCCGTAGAACGGCAGGTGGTGCAGAAACTCGACGAAGGTCGCGCGCAGCCGCTCGAAATCGCCGCCGTAGGTCGGCAGATGATCGGCGTCGATGTTGGTGACCACCGCCAGCATCGGTTGCAGGTACAGGAACGAGGCGTCGCTTTCGTCGGCCTCGGCCACCAGATAGCGACCCGCGCCCAGTTTGGCGTTCGCGCCGGCGCTGTTCAGCCGCCCGCCGATCACGAAGGTTGGATCCAGCCCGCCCTCGGCCAACAGGCTGGCGATCAGGCTGGTGGTGGTGGTTTTGCCGTGGGTCCCAGCTACCGCGACGCCGTAGCGGAATCGCATCAGCTCGGCCAGCATCTCGGCGCGCGGCACCACCGGAATCCGCGCCGCCCGCGCCGCCATCACCTCGGGATTGTCCTCGGCCACCGCGCTGGAAATCACCACGGCGTCGCAGCCGGCGATCTGCCCAGCGGCATGGCCCTGATGAATCGTCGCCCCTAGCTCGGCCAGCCGCGCCGTCACCGCGCTGGCGCGCAGGTCGGAACCGGACACACGGTAGCCCAGATTGAGCAACACCTCGGCGATGCCACTCATCCCGGCCCCGCCGACGCCGACGAAATGCACCTGACGAATCCGGCGCATGTCGCGCCAACATTCCGGAATGGTCGTCAACACCGGTCTGTCCATGTCCTCAACTCTCGTTGTACCCATCGTTCAGGAGCGTGCCTGGTCCAGACACGCCCGCGCCACCTGTTCGGCGGCGTCGATTTTCGCCAGGCACCGCGCCGCCCGCGCCATGTCCAGCAAGCGGGAACGGTCACCGAGTCGCTCGCGCAGGATCGCGGCCAGCCGTTCGGCGGTCAGATCCGCCTGCTGGCGAACCAAGGCCGCGCCACCCTGCTCCAAAAATCGGGCGTTGGCGGTCTGATGGTCGTCCACCGCGAACGGGAAGGGCACCAGCACCGCGCCGATTCCCGCCGCCGCCAGTTCCGCGACCGTCAACGCTCCGGCGCGGCACAGCACCAGATCGGCCCAGCCGTAAGCCTCGGCCATGTCCTCGATAAACGGCGTCAACCGGGCCGTCACTCCAGCCTCCCGGTACGCGGTTTCAGCAGCCTCGCGCAACTGACCGCCGGCCTGATGCCAGACCTCCGGACGTTCGGCGGCGTCGAGCAGCGCCAACGCTTGCGGAACGAGCTGGTTCAGGGCCAGCGCGCCCTGACTGCCGCCCAACACCAGCAAGCGCGGCGGGCCGCCATGTCCGGCCCATCGTTCCTCGGGTGGGGGCAGGGTAGCGATAGCCGCCCGCACCGGGTTGCCGACGGTAATCGCGCGCCGCGTCGGCGGAAACGCATGGGGAAACGCCTCCAGCGCCTGGCTGGCGAATCGGGCCAGCCAACGGTTGGTCAAGCCAGCGATGGCGTTCTGCTCGTGCACCACCAGCGGGATGCCTAGCAGCCGAGCCATGAGCCCGCCGGGGCCGCTGGCGAAACCGCCCATGCCCAACGCCACGCATGGACGCAAGCGTCGCAGGATCGCGCCAGCCTGCCACAATGCCCGCCCCAGCATTAGCGGCGTCAGGAGCTTTCGGGTCAGTCCCTTGCCGCGTAAGCCATGCACCTCGATCCATTCCATGGGGATGCCCGCCTTCGGCACAAGGGTCGCTTCCAAACCGTTCCGGGCACCCATCCACATCACCGGCACGCCGCGCGCCCGCAGGCGCTCGGCCACCGCCAGCGCCGGAAAGACGTGGCCGCCGGTTCCACCAGCCATGATCAGCACCGGATGCTCACCGTTCATTCCTCGTGAACCCCCCCGGCCCGGGTCTCGACATCGATCCGCAGCAGCAGGGCCAGCGTCACGCACATCGTCATCACGCTACTGCCGCCATAGCTCATCAGCGGCAGGGTCAGACCCTTGGTGGGCAGAACGCCCATGTTGACGCCCATGTTGAACAGCGCCTGGATCCCAAACCACAGCCCGATGCCGTAGGCCAACCAGGCCGAGAACTTCAGATCCAACCGCTCCGCCCGCCGTCCGATCACGAAAGCTCGCCGCACCACGGTCATGAACAGGATGATGATGAGCAAGACGCCGACCAGCCCCAGTTCCTCGGCCAGCACCGCGAACAGGAAATCGGTATAGGCTTCGGGCAGATAAAACAGCTTTTCCACACTCTCGCCCAGCCCGACACCGAACAGTTCGCCGCGACCGATGGCAATGAGCGAATGGACTAACTGGTAGCCGGTAGTTTCCGGATTCGCCCAGGGGTCGAGGAAACTGATCATCCGCGCTCGCCGCAAGGGCGAGGACCACAGCAACGCCGCCATGACAGCGACCGTTCCCACTTGCAAGACGCCAAATTGCCAGAGGTTGACGCCGGCCAGAAACACCATGCCCAGCGCGGTCGCCATCAGCACGATCACGCTGCCGAAATCTGGCTCTAGCAGCAGCAGGACCGCCAATACTCCCAAAACCACCATCGGCCGGAACAGGGCCAACGCCGAAGTGCGAAAATTGGCGGTTCGCAATTCCTCGCCGTGCCGCTTGAGGTAGCTGGCGATGTAGACGAGGGCGAACAACTTGGCGATTTCCGACGCCTGGATGTTAATGGGACCGAAGCCGATCCAGCGTCTGCTACCGTTCACCTCCTTGCCGATGCCGGGCACCAGCACCAACACCAACAGACCGATGGCCGCCAACAGCAACAACGGACTCGCCCGCCGCCAGCGCGCCATGGGAATCTGAAACACTACCCCGGCCGCCAGCAAACCGAGTCCCGCGAACGCGCCCTGGCGCAGCAGAAAATAGAAGGGCTGACCGGTCTGACGCTCGGCGATCGGCATGGAAGCCGAGGCGACCATCAGCAGGCCCAGCGCCAACAGCAGCAGCGCCGGAACCAGGACCCAAGGATCGGGGAACGGCAACGCGGCGCGGTCCGCCCCCGCGCGCGGCAACGAATTCCGATTCGCGGGAATACTGGCGGTTGGGTTCAACATTTGGGCAGTCTCCGCACCGCGGCGGCGAACGCCGCGCCGCGCTCCTCGTAACCGCTGAACATGTCGAAGCTGGCGCAGGCCGGCGA
>JAVMKH010000218.1:0-10007 GCA_031732935.1 Candidatus Contendibacter sp. | reverse complement strand
TGATTTTATCTTATCCGCACTAAAGTAGTAAAATATATTAGTAATTGGTATAACATCGCCCGGCGCGGCCCCGGCAGCGCGGTGCAGGTCGTGGCGCTGGGGCTGGGGCTGATGGCGCTGCTGATGCTGACCCTGGTGCGCACCGATCTGCTCGACAGTTGGCGGTCGAGCTTGCCGGCCGACGCCCCCAACCACTTCCTGATCAACATCCAGCCCGGCGAGGTGGACGGGGTGCGGGCGTTCCTGCGCGCGCGCGGATCGAGCAGCGCCGAGCTATTCCCGATGGTGCGCGGTCGGCTGACGACGATCAATGGCCGGGCGGTGGGGCCGACCGACTATGACAACCCACGCGCCAAGCGCCTGGTGGAGCGGGAATTCAATCTGTCCTGGGCCGACCGTTTGCAGGAGGACAACCGCATCCTGGCCGGCCGCTGGTGGAATGCCGGAGATCGCGGCCAAGGCGTCGCCTCGGTCGAGATCGGGCTGGCGAAAGACCTGGGCATCGCCTTGAACGATACCTTGCGCTTCCAGGTCGCCGGCCAGGCGTTGGAGGCCAAGGTGACCAGCCTGCGCAGCGTTGAGTGGGACTCGTTTCGGGCCAACTTCTTCGTGGTGTTCCCGTCCGGCGTGCTGGACGCCTATCCGGCCACCTGGATCACCAGTTTCCACCTGCCCGCCGGGCAAAAGCCGCTGCTGGCGGAACTGGTGCGGCGGTATCCGTCGGTGACGGTGCTGGACGTGGAGGCGCTGATGGGCAAGGTCCGCGAGATCATGGACCGGGTGATCGCCGCCGTGGAATACGTGTTCCTGTTTACCCTAGCGGCGGGGCTGGTGGTGCTGTACGCCGCGATCCAGGCCACCCAGGACGAGCGGCGGTTCGAAAGCGCCGTGCTGCGCGCGCTGGGCGCGCGCCGGCGGGTGGTGCGGGAAAGCCTGCTGGCGGAATTCGCCACCCTGGGGTTGCTGGCCGGCGTGCTGGCCGCCACCGCCGCGACCCTGCTGAGCTACGTGCTGGCCGCGCACGTGTTCGAGTTTCCGTACCGTTGGAACGGGTGGGTCTGGCTGCTGGGCGGCGGCGCGGGGGTGCTGGGCGTGGGACTGGCCGGACTGCTGGGCGCGCGCTCGGCGCTGAATCAGCCGCCGTGGCGGGCGTTGCGGGAGATTTAGCGACTGCAAGACAAGCGGGATGTGGGAGCGGGCCTGCCGTAATGGCTACCATCAGCGCGGGTCAGTCCGCCCCCACGCCTAACCGGCGTTACGCGCCGTGATCGCTCGCTCCACCCGCTTGGAGGATTCAGCGATGATCTGGTTCGTCTCACCCGCCGTCCAGCGCCATTCCACCGACCAGTAGTCGGGTGAACGCTTGCCCGACTTCACCGATTCGGCGGCGATCACCATCAACATGGCCACCACCTTGTCCTGGCGCAGGATCGCATAGTCGAAACCGGCCCAGTCGATCACTTCGTCGATCACCTGACCGTCGACATCGCGTTCGTAGGCTACTCCCCACCCCTTGTTTTCAGGGCGGAATGTGGTGACGATGCCCGTTTCCCTGGACACTACCCGGAACGATCCCATGCCAGTATGCCGGTAGACCACCGCCACCAGGATCTGGCCACGGGTCCGGGTGTGGGTATAGTCACCGACCAGTACGTAGTGCCTGGCCTTCTCCACTGGCATCCCCTGCGAAACCAGCAGGCGTTGGAACGCCTGGCTAGCCTCCAACATGGCCTCCGGCCGGTGTTGCCCAAAGCCATGGTTTTGGCCAGCGATTTGGCCGGTCCGTGGGTCCACGCGAGGGTCGTTGATGGCCACTTGGTACGTGGCCTTGTAGGCGTCGTCCAGCGAGACCGCCTGCGCCTGGGTCAGGCCCCGGCTCAGTTCGTCAAGGCTGGTGCCGATGGTGAAGGGGAGAAACGCCAGACCCTGCGCCAGTCCAGCGACGATCATGAAGGGTGACAGGATCAGCCCAGCCACTCCACGGCCAAAAGTCTCCATGCCGCGCTGCTCTTGCGGCGAGGTACAGCCGTACAGCGCCAGCAGTACAGCAAGCAATACGCTGATGATGGACTTTCTGATGATGTTCATGGGGGTCTCCCGCACGGTCGTTCCGCTCTATCAAGATGAAGTTGCAAACCGCGATTTCCGGTCTCTCGCCGTTGCCGTCATGATGTTGGATTTATTTAAACGTAGTTTAATAATACACCGGAATCCTCATAAAACAAGATGCCGGTATTCACTAGGTTACAAGCGGGTGGCTTGGTGTTTGGCCGTCGTATTACGGCGGGAAGCGGGGGGAGCGAGTGGGTGGAACGGCGGCGGTGCGGTGAACCTCATTCGTTTTTGTAGGAGCGATTCGCCAATGTCACGACCACTTGGTGCGTCTTTCCATCCCGAAGTAGCGGGATGCGGGCCGTGCCCTCCTCGACCGCGCCCTCCGTATCGTCTATTTCCACCGCGACCACCCATTCGGCGGCGCCATCGGGATTGCGAACCTCGATCTCGTACACGGCGTCGCCGTCCGGTAGTCGGTAATGCAGATGGAAACCCGGCCACTGGTCCGGGATGCAGGGCCGCAAACGCAGCGTATGCCCCTCGACCCGTTCCAGGCCGAGAATGGATTCCAGCGCCACCCGCAGCATCCAGCCCGCCGCACCGGTGTACCAGCTCCAGCCACCCCGACCCACATGCGGCACCGCGCCGTAAACATCGGCGGCGACCACGAATGGCTCCAATCGATAGACGGCGACCGCCGCCGGGGTGAGCGTATGGTGAACGGGCGTCAGCATTTCCAGCAGTTTCGCCGCCCGGTCACGCCGGCCCAGTTCCGCCAGCGCCCGCACCACCCACAGCGCCGCATGGGTGTATTGGCCGCCGTTCTCCCGCACCCCGGCCACATAGCCCTTGATGTAGCCGGGATCGTGAGGGGTGTTTTCGAACGGCGGGGTCAACAACCGGATCAACCCGTCCCGCTCGGAAATCAGATGGCGCTCGACCGCGTCCAGCGCCGCCTCGGCCCGTGCCCACGGCGCGGCCTTGGAAATCACCGCCCAGGCTTGCGCCAGCGCGTCGATTCGGCACTCGTCGCTAGCGGTGGAACCCAGCGCCGCACCGTCGTCATACCAGGCCCGGCGGTACCATTCGCCGTCCCAGCCGTGTTCGTTGAGCGCCTCGGCCAGATGGCGGCGGAACGCGGCGTAGCGCCGGGCTCGGTCGTGATCGCCGCGCCGGCCACACACGGGGATGAATTCGCCAAGAATGGCGTACAGGAAGAAACCCATCCACACGCTTTCGCCGCGCCCTTCCCGACCCACCCGATTCATGCCGTCGTTCCAGTCGCCGGTCCCCATCAGTGGCAGACCGTGCGCACCCTGAGTCAACGACCGATCCAACGCCCGACAACAATGCTCATACAGGCTGGCGACCTCCTTGGATTCCTCGGGGGTCAGAAACGCCTCATCCTCGCCCGGTTCGAGCAGCCGCGCCTTGAGGAAGCGCGCCGGCTCGTCGAACAGGGTCCAATCGCCGGTGGCGCGGGTATAGAACGCCGCCAGGTACGGCAGCCACAGCAAATCATCGCTGAAGCGGGTGCGAATGCCGCAACTGGTGGGGGGATGCCACCAGTGCAACACGTCGCCTTCCTGGAACTGGTGAGCGGCGTGCAGCAGCAATTGCCGGCGGGTCAACGCCGGGTCGTGGTAAACCAGCGCGGCGGCGTCCTGCAACTGGTCGCGGAAACCGAACGCGCCGCCCGATTGGTAAAACGCCGAACGCCCCCACAACCGGCAACTCAAGGTTTGATAGGCCAGCCAGCCATTCACCATCAAATCGATCGCTGGGCTGGGCGTTTGAATCTTCACGGCGGCCAGTCGGTCACGCCAAAACTCCCGCGCCTCGTCCAACGCGGTCGCGATCGCGCCATCCCGGCGGTAGCGGCCGATCAACCGGCGGACTGTGTCTCGATTTTCCGCCTCACCCAGCAAGATGGCGTATTCCACCGTCGCGCCCGGTTCCAGCGCCAGCGTGATTTGCAGCGCGAAACAGGGATCGAGGCCCGCGCCCAGTTGCCCGTTCAGTACCTTGTTCCGTTCGAGCGCCGCCGGTCGGGCTGGATTGCCGTGATGACCGATGAAGCTTGCCCGGTCGCCACTGACGTGAAGAGGTACGCTATCGAGCGGGGCGACGGCGGCAAAAGCAAGGTGGCCGGCAAATTCCCGATTGCGGTTCTCAGCCAGCAGCGCGCCGGTTACCGCGTCTCGTTCGATGACCAGATCCGTCGCGCGATCCTCCGGCAACACGCCCAGCACCAGCCGGACGTAGCTGAACAGCGACAGCCGGCGTGGCTGGCCGCTGACGTTGCGCAACTGGATTCGGGCGATCTTGACCGGATCCTCGCACGGCACGAACAACCACGTTTCCTGTTCTAGCCCCTGGCTGACGTGGCGGTAGCGGCTGTAGCCGAAACCGTGGCGGACTTCGTAGGGTGCCGGTTGCGGAACCGGACCCGGTAGCGGCGACCAGAATGTGCCGTCGTCCTCGTCGCGCAGGTACAACGCCTCGCCATGTGGGTCCAGCACCGGATCGTTGTACCAGGGAGTCAGGCGATTCTCACGGCTGTTCCGGCTCCAGGTGTAACCGGCTCCGGTCTCGCTGGTCAGAAAGCCAAAGCGGGGATTGGCGATGATGTTGACCCAAGGCAACGGCGGCGGGCGCAGGCGGCCGGTGGCGGCGGGCTGGAGTCGGATCACGTATTCGGTTCCATCGGCGCCGAACCCACCGTAGCCGTTCCAGAACTGGAGCGGTTCGTCCATCACCGACCCGTTATCACCCTCATGGTTGAAGAATGCGGGGGTATAGGCCTCTGGCGGGATGGTAGGGTGGGTTAGGTCGACGGGCCGTAATCCGTTGCTGTCGCCAACGGGCAGCCAAGAGCCAGCAGGGCGGATTGCCGCGGGGAACGCCGCCTCGACTGCTGTTGGCGTGGCAAAGCGTCTCGCCAGCGCCAGCGCCGCTTCCCGCTCAACCGCCGCGCCCAGCAGGAACGCGACTTGCACCGAGCCACCCGCCGCCAGTTGCACGGTCCGCCGCAGACTGACGATGGGGTCCAGCACGTTGCCGACCGTGCCGGACCATGGACCGGTTTCCACCAGCGCCTTCGGCGCGGCGAGCGAATAGCCCCGCCCGATGAATTGGGCGCGGTCGGTTTCATAACAAGGCTGCTCGGTTTGATCACCGTCGCCGATCAGCGCGTGAACCAGCCAGCAGACCGGTTCCCCCACGGCGCGCGATCGCCGCCGCGCCAGCAATGCCCGCTGTTCCGCCACCCACTCGGTCTGCACGAACAGCTTGGAAAAAGCCGGATGGGCGATGTCGGCGACCCGCGCGTTCAACACCACCTCGGCGTAGCTGGTCAATTCGATCCGCCGAGGACGGTCGTCGGCGTTGCGCAAAACGACCCGCCGCAACTCCACATCGGCGTCGGCGGGAACAACGACCGTCATTTCGGCTTCGATGCCCGCGTGCTCGCAGCGCAGTTGGGCGCTGCCGTCGCCGAACTGGCTGGCCCGTCGCGCCGCCGGCGTGAACACGGGTTGCTGGCCTAGCGACCAGGATTCGCCACTGTCCCGGTCGCGCAGATACAGAAAAAACCCGTCGTTGTCCTCAACGGGATCGGCGTTCCAGCGGGTCAGCGCCAGCCCGTTCCAGGTCGAATGGCCAGTTCCGGCGGTACTCAACAAAACCGCGTAGCGGCCGTTACTAAGCGGGTGAAAGTCGGTGACCATGACGAATTTTCCCGGTGGCGGTGGATTCTCCCAAACAGTGTAGCTTGGAGCGCGATCATGGACCGCTCATGGGGAAGCGGCGTAGCGCAATTCCACCTCGGCCGGAAACTGATCGACCGTGACAATGTTGGCGGCGAAGGTCGCCGCCCGGCCGTTGACCGTCGCTGCCCAAAGCGGCCGGTCGAGCGGTGAATGCAGGATGATTTTTCCCGGCGGCACGGTCACATCGCCCGTCAGACGCACCCGCAGCGTATCCGGGTTGGTCATCGCCATCCGATAGTTCAGGGTGCCGTGCCAAGTCGGCATCCGCCGTACCGTGACACCCTCAAGACTTTCCACCCAGGCGGCGGGAATGCCGGCGCCGATCACCAGGGCCTGGTCGGCCTCGCGCTCGTACACGAACAGGCCGCGCGCGGCGCGGATGAAGTCGGAACCGACCCATGTATGCGGCATGTCGCCAATGAAACGCGGAGTCTTGGGATCGCGCCAGACCACCTCGGCCCAATGGTTCCAGGCCGCCGGTCGTTGGCCTTCCATGAAAAACGCCATCTGGTCCAGGGCCCGGTCGCGCCAGCCCAGTCGGATCATGGTCCCCACCACCCGCCATTCGTAGGGGGTATAGGCTTTCCATTTCGCCTCGGCGCGGCGCTGACGGAAAAATTCGTCGTAGCGTTCGAAGGTGCGATTCAGCGCCGGTTGCGGCAAGCGCCCCAGTTCGCCGCCCGGATCCACGGCGATGGTGGTCGAGGTTGGGTCGAAATCACCCAGTTCGACCGCGCCGGGAATGAAGTCGATCTTGTGCAGCTTGAGGGTTTCCTGGATCGAGGCGTACAAGTCCTTGCTGAAGGCGTCGCGCAACGCCGCGAACCGTTCCGCCTGGGCGTCCTCGTCCAGGATCGTGGCCATCGCCGCCGCGTCCTTGAGACCGCGCAGGACGAAGAAGTTGTCCCAGTAGGAGTGGCGCGGCTGGCTGGAATAACCTTCGTGGCTGATGGATTCCGGCACCAGTCCGCAATAGGCCACGCAATCCGGATCGGTGCGGTACTTCTCGGTCAGCCGCTGCTGGCGCAAGGAATCCATGTAGCCGACCGTTCGAACCACCGCCGGCCACATCTGCCGCAGGAAGCCCACATCGCGGGTGTAGCGGTAGTACTCCATCACCGCGTAGATGAATTCGCCGTGACTGTCGTGTTCGGGCACCGGGTCGGCGCCGCGCGCATCCACGCAACAGGGAATCGCGCCGTCCGCCGCCTGATAGCCAGCGTACCATTGCAAATATTCCCGAACTTCCTCGGTATGGCCCATGCCCAGCAGGGCGGCGGAGGTCAGGGCGCCGTCGCGGATCCAGGAGCGAGCGTAATTGCGCGAACCCGGTTGAATGGCGGGGCCGTCGCGGTTGATCAAGATGTAGGCCAGATTGCTTTTGATGCTCCAGGCCAGTCGTTGCGCAACCGGTGGTAGTTCCAGACCCACGCGGTCCAGTCGTGCCGCCCAGTCCTGAGCGGTTCGCTCCAGCAACCGATTGACCTCGGTGGCGGCCTCGGTAGCGGTTGCCGGAATGGGTCCACCCGCTCCGGCGGAGTGGAAGGGGATGCGTAACACCACCTCGCGCTTCTCGCCTGGTTTCAAATCCCAGCCGTATTCCAGAACGCCGGAGGCATAACCGAAGGTGTCCTCAACCCGGCTGCGTTCGGGCAATTTGCTCGCCGCCAAATAATCGGTGAGCGCGCCCTGGTCGAACGTGGCGGCGCGGAAGCGGTCGGGCGCGGTCAACGCCGCGATCGTCTTGGCGCCTTGATTGACGCGGATGGTTCGGTCGGCATAATCCAGATCTCGGATTGGGGAAACACCACCGATCATGTTGAGCGACTGCCAGGGTGGATTGACCTGGAACGGCCGCAGCGCCAGGTACAGGGTGACGTGGCGTGGATCGGGACTCAGGTTTTCCAGTTGGTAGCGGGCGTACAGCGCCGACTCGCCCGACGGACCGGCCGCGAAGGCGGTGATCGACAACCAGTAGGATTCGTGCTCCCAGCGCACGGTGGGAATCGGCAAATAACCCTGGGCCAGGGCCTGACGGGCATCCACGTCGGCCCAGGTGATCAGGCGGCCATCGGCGAACAGGAACGGCTCGATGGTGAAGCCGCTCTTGTCCACTTCCAGCGCGCCGTCCTGGTTGAGCAGTCCCTCCTTGCCGTCGCCGGGGACTCCAACCACGGTCCAGTAGGATTGCTCGCCCTGGAAATAGCGGGGGTAGAAGCCGCGGGGCGCGTCGCGGGCGATGGCCTCGAAAAACTGGTTGGGCGAACTGGAGAATTCGTAGGATTGAACCAGTATGCGTCCGATGCCATAGCCGCGGCTCCGGCTGCTACGCTGCAGGTTAAGCCGCAGGTAGCGGGATTCCGCCTCGGGTAGATAGAGGTAATCGCGCCGGCCATCGCCGTCGCGCACCCGGTAAGCAGTCTCCCAGCTTTCGCTGTCGTTGGAGGTTTGAACCTCGTAATCGACCGCGTAATCCTCCGGGTCCCAGTCGATCACCAGCCCGCCATACTCGCGCTGGGTGAGAAAATCCAGCAACAACCATTGCTCCTCGGCCAATGCGCCGCTATGCCAGCGGGTCGCGGGATTGGGGTCGAGCACGGCGTCCGGCGGTTGGCCCTCGACGGCGGTGGAGGCGCGCACGGTTGGGTTCAGGGTATAGGCGTGGGCTGGCTCGCGCTCCTCGAAACTCAATTCGTCAATCCAAATCGAACCCTTGCCCGGCTTGCCCGGCGCGAAGGCGAATTCAAGCACCGCCACCTCGTCCAGTGGGCCACCGGACCCCCAGGCCAGGTTGATCTGCCGCCGCTTGACCGTGATCGGTTGCCATTCGGTGGGAATCGCGTACTCACGCCTCTTGAACCACCAGACGTTTTTCCGCGAATCGACCAGCTTGAATTCGGCGTCGCCGGGCGACGCATCGCCGCGAATGAGGAATTGAAAAGCGAAATTGTCGGGCAACCGCATGGGAAACGCCTTGCGGGCGATCACCCAGCCAGCCCCATCCTTGAATTCGAAGTCCAGCCGCATCGCCCGCCCGGCGCGACCGGCGTCCTGGGCGATTTCCAGGCGGGCGGTGGGCGAGGTGACGGCGCTCCATCCCCCGAGATTTTCGAAATCGTCGAGCAAGATAGGCTTGCGGGCGGCGGGAATCGTGGCGGTGGAGGATTCGGGCGCGGCGGCGAGGGTCGGAAGCGACGACATCAGAGAAAGGACCGTGAGGAGCGGGACGAGAAGCACGCGGGCCAGCGTCATGGGGATGGAGGCTCGTTGAAGAGAAATCGGATAACGGGGTTGTCAACATTGATCTGACCCAGCGTCGGCGTGGCTATTTCGGAAGCGACGATCAGATCGATGCGGCGATCATGAAAAAGGGCGCGACCAGCGCCCTTTTTCATGGATCAACGCCGGGCGACTTAGGTATTGATCTTATGCAGGGCGCGGCCATGGACCGACAGCGCTGCCTCGTGCATCGCCTCGTACAGCGTTGGATGCGCGTGGATGGTCCGGGCCAAATCCTCGCTGCTGGCGTGGAACTCCATGGCCAGCACCGCTTCCTGCACTAGCTCGGACGCGAATGGTCCGATGATGTGGCAGCCCAACAGGGTATCCGTCTCGGCATGGGCCAAAATCTTGACCATGCCCGTGGCCGCTTCCATGGCCTTGGCGCGACCGTTGGCACTGAACGGGAACGTCCCGATCTTGCAGGGAACGCCTTCGGCCTTCAACGTCTGCTCGGTTTTGCCGACCCAGGCGATTTCGGGGGTGGTGTAAATCACCCAGGGAATGGCATCGTAGTTCAGGTGTCCGTGCTGGCCGGCGATGTTCTCGGCCACCATGATGCCTTCCTCGGAGCCTTTGTGCGCTAGCATCGGCCCGCGCACCACGTCGCCGATGGCGAAAACGCCCGGCAGATTGGTCTTGCAGGCGTCGTCGGCGTGAATGTAGCCGCGTTCGTCGAACAACAGTCCGGCCTCGGGCGCGGCGACGTTGTCGGTGTTGGGCCGGCGGCCCACCGAAACCAGCAGCTTATCGACCGTGATTTCGTGCTCGCCGTCCTGGTCCTTGAAACGAACCTTGACGCCGTCGGTGGTTTTCTCGGTCGCGGTCACTCGCGTGCCCAGCCGGATATCCAGCCCCTGCTTCTTGAACTGGCGCAGCGCGTCGCGGGCGATCTGCTGGTCG
>JAVMKH010000217.1:0-10013 GCA_031732935.1 Candidatus Contendibacter sp. | reverse complement strand
TTGGAAAAGTAGGTTGGTATTTAGAAATTCCACAACCGGTATAGGACTGCTATAGACCGGTACCCCCAGTGCCTGCCCCATCAGCACACCGATGGCAATTTGTGCCTTGTAACCGCCCGTGGCGTTGATGGCGCAATAGGCCGCGCCGCGCTCGCGGATGATCCGGCAGACCGTCTTAGCCAGATTGCGCAGGCCCTTGGTGCGGAACCGCTTGGGATCCTGATCCTGCAGGTCGGCGATGCTGTACAGTTTGACGGGATAATCCTGTAACTCGTAGTAATGCTGGATGATCCGCGCGACTTGCAGGCCCTCAGCGGTATCCGAGTGGCAGAAACATAGCGTACTGCGTTCTTGGCAGTAATCGTGTGCCATCAAATCAGTGATGGAGTTGATTTCAGCGCCGCACAGCCGGGTTGATCCGGGAAATTGCGCCAGTATTTCCGCGATTTTCAGCTCGTCCCGCTGCGCAAACACAGAGATTAGCGCCAGTATTGCGTCCCGGGACAGGTGCGATTGATCAGCGGGCGGTTGTCGGTTCAGCCACGCCGCATAGTGGTCTACATCGGGCAGGCCAAACAGATTGGGCCGCAGTAGGCTGGTTCCTACCGTGCAGATCAGGGTGTTTTTCATGGAATTACCTTTGGTTCCTTCGTCAATTTAAGACGGTAGCCAGAACTAAATTCCCCTGCGAATCTCCTCAATCATGCCCCGGCGTTTGTCCTCCTGTTTTTTACGTTTATCCCCTTTTTTACCCGGATCGGCCCAACCAATCGCCTCATAGATCCGCTCCAGCAAGCTGCAAGCATCACTACGATCTGATGGATTCGACCAGGTTTTAGCGACTGCGGCAAACTGATTAAGAATACCGACAAAATTTTCGCGTTCCTGCCGCTGTCCATGCTCGTTTCGAGTAATGAACGCATCGAATTCGCGCTCGATATGGATCACCTGTTTTTGCTCTTGGGGAAGAGCCTCAAAATCCGCTAAATCCCGAGCCTTTTTTGCTGCTTCTTGCGCTTGTCGCTCCCGTTCCGCCTGCGCCCGCGCTGCTTCCTCCTCTTTTCGCCTAGCCTCTGCTTCTTGCTCAGCCCAAGTGGGTGGATGTACACCGCCGGGGTAATCAGGCAATACCAATCGAGCGATCTTGGCATCTTTGAATTGGTTATCGGCCTCGGTCGTCAGGCGCATGTGCTGCAACTGGCCCTGAGCCGGTTGCCTGCCGGGGTCGGCCATGCCGACCAGGGCTTTGATTTCGTCGGAATCACGCCATTTTCTTCCGCGTCCGCGAGCGCGTTCATGGGCGTCATCCATGAATTTGATGAAAGTGTCCCGATATTTTTTCCACGTCAACGCAGATTCGCCCGGCCGGTTTGGCCGCAATTCCGCTCCACCGATGGCAACGGTTAATTGCCCGAAACCAAACGGCTTGCCCATGCCCAAGCTGTGTCGCAGCCCATCCGCTCCACCCCAAGTCAGCGCCCAACACAGCGCCCCAAGCTCCTCCGGCTTGAGATTGTGAAAGTCCATGCGGGTGCTAAAAATGGTTCTGGCCTGAAGTGGATGCAATATCACTTGAACAGCGGTATTTTCCATCTGTTCCGCCGTCAAGGCTTGCACCTGCGCGGTCGGTTGCGCCGGATAACGTTTCCAGCCGCGAATCTTGCACTGAGCATCCATGAACGTGGCATAGCCCCGACCGTTAGGGATGCGGTTATTTTGCGCCGCCGGCTGCCGGATGTAGTTCGGGTAATAAGTCGGTTTGGGGCCGTTGAGAATCGTGACAGGTTGCACTTGTGGCTGCGGATTTCCGTCGGCTACCGCATGATGGAAAGTGACGCGACCTCGCAGACAGTCCTCCGGCTTGTCACCGACCCGGCCGAACAGGAGCGTCGCCAGATCGTCGCCCCCACCATCAAGATGCTGGGGGCTGCTGTGGCGGATGGCGTCATGAATGGAGTGGCGGTAAGCCAGCTTGTACATCAGCGCCAGTCCAAGGGAGGCGACGATGCCAGGGCGACCAGCTTCCTCCAGGTAGAAAACCGGAACTCGCGCCGCTCCTCTCCAGTCATCCCACACCGTCCTAGTTGCATTCTCGGTTTTCTGATCGTGGATATCGAGAAACCCACGAAATACGTCATCTGGTACCCGAATCCGAGCGCTAGCAGCACCGAAGAAGATGAATTCCAAGTGCTTCTCGGAATTGGGTTGGCCGGTGAAGACCAGTGTTCCGTTGGTTGCGCCCGTGCCGAGGTTGGATGCCTTGCGATAAACCAGGTTTCTGCCGTGGCGGTGTGGGTGCGTGGTTACCGGACCGGGGTCGAACTGGATATCGAGAGGCTGGAGCCATGCATCATATTTGTCCCGCGCGGTCGGACGATTATGAGCGTTAATCCAGGGGGCCCCATGATAGGCCACCAAGTCATTATGTTCGACCCGGGCATACTCACAAGGCCTGATCGACCAAATGCGTCGTGCCGTATCGAACGAAAGCCAACCCGCCTTGGAAAGCGCCCGGTAAGTTTGTGGACCGACCGGCTTGGTCATGGAGTCGCCGTAGAAGGGACGCGCGGCCGGCGTCAGGTCACGTACTCCCAAACGCTGGTTATCCACCATCGCCATCCGGGAAAAGCTGGCGATTTCCACAACCGCCCGGATCATGCCCTTGAGCGCGGTGCCCGGTAGCGCATAGCGCCCGTCAGGCAGTTGGTAGGGATGAACCTGCCCCGGCGCATGAGCAGTCGCCGGTTGTTGCTCCTGCCCGACCAGGATAGGCGTGTGGGCGGTGATCGTCAGATCGAGATGTCCCGAAAGGCCATCGCGAAACGGTAGATCGTGGGACACCAACCCGGCCCAATCAGGGATATGCACCCAGTCAGCAAGCGGGACGAAATTATAGGGGGCGTCAATGCAAGTGGGAGGGGCCATGTCAGGTATCCTTCCGGCGAGCAAAACCTTGGAAAGCAGCAAATACTGGCGCAACGCCCATCGCAGGCTCAACGCGCCAATAGCGGCGGTAGCAAAGCGGCCCAGGAGCCTTGTCCGTGGCCAGATGCTGGACATCATCAGTCAGAAAGACGTTTTCAGCATTGGCCGCTGCGGCAAGGGGAGTGGCGATGGTCAACCGTAACCCGCCGCTCTCCGCTTGTCGCACATGGATCGAATGACCCTTGGCATCGAGCGTTTCGGCGGCCAGCAAGCAACCCCAATCTGGATCAGGTTTGGGGAGTGATCCAGACCTAAAAACGGCAATATGCGACTGGAACTGGAGCCACCCCTCGGCGGGTTTCCGGTCACGCAGCGCCTCCCAAGCCGCCTCGGGATCGGAGAAATCATGGGTTTCAACGTGAAGAGCGGCAAGCGCCATCGGCGGTAGCGCGTGCTTTCGCGCCACTACGGCATAGGCGGCGCACAGTTTGGCGGCGGTCATGTCCAATCCTCCCCCTGCGTTTTCAACCAGTCGCGGGCCTTGGCGTCCGGTGTTCCGGTAAAACTGCCGTGACCCTTGGTGACACCCGCCCCCAGCGCGAGCCGGCCTTCGCACAGATCGCGGATGGCGCGAGCCAGCGCCCGGCGCGCCGTTGCATCCGCCCGGTCAATGCCCGGCAACAGAGTGATGCGCAACGGGATCGGGAACTGATAGAGCAACTCTTCGGTGAACAACATCCGGTTGCGCACCCCGCCGGTGAAGCGGTCGATGCTGTTGTGGATCATCGCCTGGACGCGCTGGCGCCGATCCTGTTCGGTGATTTCGATATGGGCATCGTCGATCAGCACATGCCCGACCTGACCGCTGGCGTTGCGGCTACGGCCCGGCGCCGTGTCGCGGTCCTTGGTGAAGCCGAAAATCTCCCGTACCCCCGGACAGTGTTCGGATTTGTCCCAGGTCTTGATGTCCACCGCCGGGTCGTCGACGAACTTGCCGTTCAGGGTGTTCCAGTGAAAGGCCATGCGGTGGGCCAGGGCGCCCTTCACCGAGGAGCCGGGTACCAGAGCATACCGAGTGCCGGCTGCGGCTCGACCTTGTGTCCAGGTGACGATGGGTTCCAGCTTGGGCAACAAGTCCGGCGTCTTCCCGGAACGGCCGAGCGATTCGTTACCCTGGCCAATACGCCAGAAATCGCGCGGAATGAGTTCAATCTCCAGGGTGCAAGTGGCTGCGCCCGATACCGGGAGGCTGGCGGGATCGCAGTCCGTCAGGCCGGCAGTCGCTCCGAGGCTGGGCACCAGTTGCTGGAATGCGGCGATATCCGCAGGATCGCGCAAATCGAAGCAGCCGGTATGGAGCTTGACCAGCGTCATCGCACCCATCCCGGCTCGGGTGGTCCCACCCAGGCGCAGGCGAGGATCACGCAGCAGGCCGAGCAGCACCCGCCAGTTCGGATCGTCCCGGGTTTCCGACCATAACCGCAGTTCGCCGCTGAAGCGGTGGCCCGCCGCCAGCAGACCCCGGTCGAATTTGCCAGTCTTGACGGCCACGCCCCGGTGATTGAGACGTACCCGGTCCCGGAATAATGGGTCTTCACGGGTCTTCACCGCGGTGGACAGCAACCAGTCTCCTTGCAACCGGTCTCGATCCGCCGACGGAAGCAGAAGTCCCTCGACCGGCCGGTCCTGACTGTCGTGCAGCGCGCACGCCGCCACTTCCAGGCGCGACGCCTCGCCCCGGTCACGTTCTTGATAGCCGAAAAGCCGATTGGCTGAACTTGGGTCATTCTTATGGTCGTTGGCCCAGAGATGGCGCAACACCCCGGCCAGCGAGGTGCCGGGAATAGTCGGCAAGCCGTTGGCATCGCGCACGATGGGGTGATCATAGACGCCATCGGCCCCGCCGCTGCCAATCGACAGCGCGGTTCTGGCTTCCAGCACGAAACGGGCAAGGTGCAGAACGGAACGGGTGAGGCGACTCATGTGGATGTCCTCTCATGACCGGCGCGGCCGTGTTCACGCTGAGCGATGCGTTGCGCTTCCCGGCCGAAGACGCGCAAGGCTTGCACGGATTGCAGTTGATCGGTAGCCACTGCCTGGAGCCAGTCAAAAAACGACCGAATAGCGGTTTCATCGCCGGTCTCATCACGGAACTGATCCTGCCAGCCTTCACCACGAGGTTTGCAGAGGGCGTTGTCGCCCGCAAACAGCGCCTGCCGGAGCGCTACCAGGTCGTCGGCCGTGCGTGCCTGTTCGTAGATACTGCCCCACTGGGCCGGCGAAGGTCCGATGGGCTGGTTGGCGGCCAGGCCGATAAAGGCCCGGGCCAAGCGGTAGCGTTCCGCAAGCGCTTTGGCTTGTGCCCGCGCCTGCTGTTCTGCTGCGCTGCGGGTTGCGCTGCCCGCCTGCCCGGCGGTGAGCCAGGTAATCAGTGGATGGCTGGCGCCTGGCGCGACCGGCGTTCCCGTCGGCTGGGTGGTCATGGGGGCGGCAAACACCGGTGCAGGACCGGCCAGGAGTTGAGGGTCCACGCTGACCTGGCCCAGCCCGGCCTCGCGATGCACGCCGATGCCGGCGGTCAAGCGGCTGCGCTCGGCGTCCGTCAGGGGTGGGACAACATCCGTCAGGGTGATAATGCTGCCGCGCCGGATGACTTGCCGTTCCAGGTCGTAGGCGCAGCGATAGGCATTCCAGGGAGCATAGCGGCGAAATCGCAGGAAGCTTCGTTCCCAGTCCACGCGTCCCCGACTCACACCCAGCGCTTGGGGGGACGGCGCCAGGGTGGGCTGCCCCCAGGCGTCGAGCAGGGCGAGATCCGCCAGACACCAGAGGGTCACCTCCTGACTGGCCGCCCCGCTGACCGGCAGGAACGCGGGTGCGGCTGAACTATCCAGCGGCTCCGCCCGTACCCGACCGAACTCGGTCGAACGCGAGCGCCCCAACAACAGTTCGCCACTACCCCCGAGGACACCGGTCAAGTTTGCCCACAGGGGTTCGGGTACGTCGTCGTCCGCTTCGATCCGGGTGAGAAAACTTTGTCCGGCCTGGATGGCTTCGTAACCGAACAATTGAGATTCAGCGACCCGCCCGGTATCGGGATCGATGGCCGTCTTCATCCGCAGGGTCTGGCGCACGGTCAGTCGATAGCCGTCGGCCCGGATATGACCCTCGCGCAACTGTTTGGGCTGAGCGCCATCGGGGAAGCGGCCACATTGCAGGTTACGCACCTTGGCGGCGTCCAGACGCTGGCCGTTGGTCGGCGATTCGCCCTTGCGGGCGTGCCAGCATAGCGGCATCGGCCAGCCGGGTGCCTTATTAGCCAAGGGCAGGCCATCGCCGAAGCGGACTCGCCCGGAGTGAAACAGGGTGTACGCTTCGCCCCTGGAAAGTTTGGAGTACAGTCGCGCGGCGGCGGCGCCGAGCAGCATCGCACCGGGAAGGTAGTCGAGCGAGGTGTGCCCGCCCTCGGTTGCGGGCCGTTCGCTCGCCACCACATCATCGAGCAGCGTCAGTTTCAGCATCAGGGTTGGCATGAACTCAGCCCTCCTTTTTCCAACTCAAATGCGCGCGCCCGAATCCCCGGTTGCGTTGCGCGCCCACCGCCGTTACCAGCGGGAGAATGGCTTCGATGCGGATTGGCCAATCGGGTACGGCGGCGACACCGGGAATTTCCGCGATCAACGCTTCCAGTGTCAGCGGAACCACCACCTGCATCCCGCGCAGGCTACGACTGGTGGCTACGCCTGTGGTGGCATCAATGGCGGTGCTGAAGTGCTCCCGGTAAAGACCCGAAACCAGGGGTTTTCCGTCATCTGTTGCCAGATAGGTGGCGACCTCATCGGGCAGCGTGGCATCGGAGATGCGCAACAGTCCGGGGTGGGTTGGCTGGCCGTCGCGCCCGATTGGGCCAAACAGGGCCTCGGTACTGCCCGCGGGAACCTTGGGCCAGCCCCATTGTTCGGCGCGATGCACGGCGTCGCGCAGCAGTCCCTTGAGAGTGCGGCCCGGCAAGCGCGGCAAACCGTCGGGACCGGTATGCGTCACGGCATCCAGATGGAAGCCGCTTCCCCGCCCCGTACCGGGATGCCAGTAACTTTGAATGTCGATCTTGAGCGTGGCGGTGTTCATGGCGTGTCCTCCGTGCCGGGGAGTTCTCGACTTGTCCCAGTGGACACCGCCAGCAGGGTGGCCACGTCGCCGAGCGGCGTCGCTTGGGGGGCGCCGACTTTGGAAATGGGCAGATCGTCGGCCAGATCGCCACAAAGTTGCCTCAGATAGTTATCCAACGCGGCCAGGTCGTTGGCATGGCGATCCTTCATCACTTCCCGCCAGCGAGCATAGCGGCGGCGGGTGTCGTCAAAATCCTGGCCCAACAGGGTGAGAAGTTGCCGGGCCGGCCCACGCGCCATTTCCTCGCGGCCCAGCAGTTGTACGAGTGCTTCCAAATCGGCCAGCGCCGCAGGAGGGCGCCGATCAATGCCGTAGGCGCCCAGCGTGGTCATCACCCGGGCGTTATCGGGTCCATGGGTCATCTCCTGTTGGCGAATGTTCTCGTAGTCGCCATGGCTGGCCGTGGTGACGCGATGGAAGGCGAGAGTCGGCGGAATACGTCCTTTGTCGTCCTTCTGCTCCTTGGCGCGATCCTTGGCGAATCTCGCCAGAGACTCCGCTAATTCATGCGCCAAATGGAAAGGATGATTGGATTTCACGAAGGCGATGCCAGCGCCCGCAGTCAATGCCTCGGGCACGTCCTCGATAGTGGGGTACTTGCCACACAGTGGTTTGAGCTTTTCACGGCTCATCTGCTCGAACCCGGTGAGAAATGCTCGCGTAAATGGCATGGCCAGGTCGGCGCGTACCAGAATCGTCAAATCATCGCCGCCGAGCACGATGGGCCGGGCGGGAACCGCGCCGGCGGCCTTCGTTTCATGCGGATTGCCGCGCGCCGGCAACAGTACTTGCCGGGTGGCATCCTGGGCGGCGGCGCGGGTAGCCTCGGTAATCGCGGTGGAAAAATCACGGAACAGGTCGATAAACACCTCAGGGCAAGATCGGGCTTGCTCGCCAAGGTGGATCAACAATTGCCCCAGACCATTGCCGTCGGCGTGGATCAGGCCAAGATAGTGGTTATCGGGCCAGAATGGGAAATCCGTTCCATCCCCGTCGTTTGGGTTATGTTCCAAATTACGCGGCCAATCGTCGATCGGGACACTGTCCTTATCCGCAAACTTTGCCGTCAGACCACCGCGCCGCCAGAAGCGATCCAGGCCAAAGCGGGATGTGGCCGCATCCTGCAAGCCCAGCTTGGCATCACTACTCACCGCCGGTTGCCCGGTACGAGGGGCGTAGCGGGTCACTGGACCGCCGCTGGGCAACGTCGGCGGCTGCCGGTTGCGGGTGGCCTGCAAACCCTCTAGGGCCTGCTGATAAGCGGCGTAGTCGGTGGCGCCTTCACCTTGGGCGATCACAAATTCCAGCCCCGGCGCGTATTGGCGCACAACCAGCGACCACAGGTCGCGGAAGGAATCTCGGGCTTCCTGCCGCGAACTGAACAGGTAGACGGCCCCACCGGCACGGCGCGAGAACCGTATGTCCTTTTCCTCGGTCAGGCTCAGCGCCGCAAGCACATCATCAAGCAGATCGGCAGTGAGAGAATCGATCAATTCCGAAGCACCGACGATATGGCGCAGGCGTCCCGAACGCAGGATGTAGTCTTGAATCGACTTGGCCTCGAACAGGCAAGCATGGCAGGTCATGTCATCGTCCTTTTAGCAAGCTTCATAAAGTTCCATCCGCACGAACGGCTCATAATGCCTCCGCCGCGTGGCGAGGATACCTGCACCGGCATCAGGGGACTGATTCTGAGCAAGCAGGATCTCGTATTCGCCTTGGTGAAGAGCAATACGCCACACCAGCAACCGCCAGCCTTCCACTGACACCAGATAACGGTCGCGGGTATCGCCGGGCTTGAGCCAAAACAGCCCGTGGCCCCAAGAAATGTGTTTGGCCGCTTCCAGTTGTGCGCGATCACGGGCGACGCGCGGGATATAGTCGTCGGGTTTGCAATCCTGAACCTTGCGAGCCTCCAACAGGTCCCCCAAGGCCCGACGCGAGAGAAAGGGCACCAAGGCGGACGGACGCTCCAGTTCTTCCCAGATCAGAAAACCGACCGGCGAGAGACTGACCTGCCCGTTCCCCTGATCTTCGAACAGAGGATCCAGCGCGGCGCGCTCGGCAAAAGGCAAAGCGGCATCAAGATCGGCCTTGGGGATCGCGCTCTCTTGTTGGATGCGCTCCAACAGCGGGCGAATCGGCTCGATACGGTTGCGGGCGAACTCCACCGGCATGACCGGTAGAGGAATCAGGGCGCTGGATTGCTCGAAGATATACTTGGCCGGTACTCCCTTGATCATGCCTATCAGCACCGTGTAGGGCACTAAACTTTTGAATCCCCCCGTGGGGTTAAGCACACATTGAGCGGGACCGTTGGCATCGATCTCGTGCAGCACTTCTTTGGTGAAGTTGAGCACGCCATCGGTGCGGAAGCGCTGAGCATTGGTGACTTGCAATCCGGGGATGATTTTAATATGGCACACCAAACTGGGACGGGCCTGTTCCAGATAGTGCTTGAGCGCGCGGGCGCAGACTTGACCATCCGGGGTTTCGGAGCTGAACAGCACCACGGTATCGGAGGCGCTCAGACCCATTCGAGCAAGAGAGTGAATTTCGGCCGAGAGATGGTTTTTGAGCGCCACGTCATCATCCATGCTATAGACCTGAAACGAGTCATGAACAGCGGTGGTGGCCGGCTCGATTCCACCGCACCGTTCGACCCAAACGGCGTTGAAGCGCGAAGGGAGATTTTTAGCGGCGCTGGTGCCGCAAGTACAAAGGTAAACGGTCATCGGTCAGTATCCTCACCATTGCTTCCAAAGTGATATTGGGTCTGCCTGGTATGTGTTTCGCACTTGTGGCCGAGATTGGTAGGTGGGATTTCGCCCCACTCATGGAAAGTTAATTTCATACCGCCCCAGCCCCATCACCGCGCCCTTGCCGGCGTGGGTCCATTGGCCGAGCCACAGGTAGGG
>JAVMKH010000216.1:0-51174 GCA_031732935.1 Candidatus Contendibacter sp. | reverse complement strand
CAGCCACACCCCGGCGCCCGAGGCCACTGCTGCCGCTGCTCCCTTCCGGGCCTGACGGGGTTCACAGCTTGTCGTCGCGGGGGGACCGATACGGACCGCCATTGCAACCGGCGGATGGGGCGGCGCTGCCGCCGATGATCCGATCCTGGAAAATCGAGTGGAGAGAGAAACCATCGAAACCCACAGCCAAGGGATTGTTTCAAGCCGCCATTGGCTCCGGGTGTCGCGGCGGTTCTCCCTGATGGTCACTCCGGACCGTTTCGCCATGCCTGTGTTTTCATGATAATCCATCGCCGCTCGGATTGTCATCCTCAACCGGTCGGGAACGGACTTCGGTACGACGCGGTTAAATTGGGGCGAACGCGGGAGACGAGAATGGGTTTGTGGTTCAAGGGGATACTGATTGGCTTGGCGATCGCCGCACCCGTGGGACCGATCGGCTTGTTGTGCATTCAGCGTACCCTGGCGCGTGGGCGCTGGGCGGGCGTGTTGTCGGGGCTGGGCGCGGCCAGCGCCGACGCGGTTTACGGGGGCGTCGCCGGTTTCGGGCTGGCGTCGCTGGCGAACCTGCTGCTGGCCTGGCAGACGCCGTTGCAACGGCTGGGTGGACTGTTCTTGCTCTATCTGGCCTGGCGAACCTGGCGAACCCCACCCGCCACCGAGCGGGCGCCGGCCCAATCGAGCCGGGCTGGGCTGCTGGGCGATTACCTTTCGACCTTGGCGCTGACCCTGACCAATCCGGTGACGATCCTGGCGTTTCTAGGGATTTTCGCCGGCCTGGGTCTGGTGGCCGAGGGGCGGGATTGGGCGGCGGCCGGAACGCTGGTGCTGGGCGTGTTCGCCGGCTCGCTGCTGTGGTGGCTGCTGCTGGCCGGCGGCGTGGGACTGCTGCGGGGACGGTTGACGCCAACCGCGCTGCGCGGGATCAATCGTGCCTCGGGGTTGCTGATCGCGGGTTTCGGCATTTGGGCGTTGGCAACGGCCATCGGGGGCTGACGCGCGCCGATCAGGCAAGACCGGGTGACCTTGTTGGCCCGGCCGCGCGCCATCCACCAGGGAACCATCGGCCGATGAGGAACTCAGGAAGGACATGTCCTCGTTTGCGCCCTGTTTACCCGGAGTTCGCCATGTCCGAATCCCAGCGTCCCAATCGCCTGATTCATGAAACCAGTCCCTACCTGCGCCAACACGCCCACAATCCGGTCGATTGGTATCCCTGGGGCGAGGAGGCATTGAGCCAGGCCCATCGCTCGGGCAAGCCGATCCTGCTGTCCATCGGTTACTCGGCCTGCCATTGGTGCCACGTCATGGCCCATGAATCCTTCGAGGACGAAGCCACCGCCCAGGTGATGAACGAGTTGTTCGTCAACATCAAGGTGGACCGCGAGGAGCGGCCCGATCTCGATAAGATCTATCAGAACGCCTTCCAATTATTGCATCGCCGGGCCGGCGGTTGGCCGTTGACGATGTTCCTGACCCACGACGACCAGGTTCCCTTCGTCGGCGGTACCTATTTCCCCAAGACGTCCCGCTACGGCATGCCGGCTTTCACCGACATTCTGCGCCGGGTCAGCGATCACTATCGCCAACACTCGAGGGAGTTGCGCAAACAGAACCAGGCGCTGTTGGAGGCGTTGCGCGCCGAGATGGTGGCTCCGTCCGAGGCCGTCGCTCTGACCGCCGCGCCGCGCCAAGCCGGGCGCGATCAGCTCGTGCGCAGCCTCGATCCGGTTCACGGCGGCTTTGGCGACGCCCCGAAGTTTCCCCATCCCGGTGGTTTGGAACGATTGCTGCGGTGTTGGGTCGCCAGTACTCAAGGCGGCCAACCGGACCAGCCGGCGGAAGCCGCCGTGTTGCTCACATTGCGGCGGATGGCCCGAGGCGGGATTTACGATCATTTGGGCGGTGGTTTCTTCCGCTATTCGGTGGACGCGGAATGGGGCATTCCGCACTTTGAGAAGATGCTGTACGACAATGGCCCGTTGCTGGCGCTTTATAGCCAGGCTTGGCGGGTAACCGCCGATTCGTCGTTCCGCGGGGTCGCCGAAGAGACGGCCGAGTGGGCGATCCGGGAGATGCAGGCCCCGGACGGCGGCTATTACGCCACGCTCGACGCCGACTCCGAGGGTGAGGAGGGCAAGTTCTATCAATGGACGCCCGACCAGATCCGGGCGTTGTTGAGCCCCGAGGAATATGTCGTCTTCGCCGTCTGCCACGGATTGGAACAGCCACCCAATTTCGAGAATCACGCCTGGCACTTGCGGCTGACCGTGGAACCCGCCGAACTGGCCGGTCGGTTGGGCGTGGAACCGGCGCAAGTCGCCACCTGGCTGGCGGGCGCCCGCCGCGCGTTGTTTGAGGTCCGGGCGCGGCGGGTCTGGCCCGGCCGGGACGAGAAAATCCTGACCGCCTGGAACGGTCTGATGATCAAGGGCATGGCGGCCGCCGGCCGACACCTGGACCGAACGGATTTCGTGGCTTCGGCCGAACGCGCCCTGGATTTCGCTCGCGTCCACCTGTGGCGTGACGGGCGCCTGCGGGCAGTCTTCAAAGAGGGTCAGGCACGGCTGAACGCCTATCTGGACGATTACGCCTTCCTGATCGACGGCATCCTGGAGTTGCTGCAATGCCGCTGGCGCGACGGGGATCTGGATTTTGCCCTGGCTCTGGCCGATGTGCTGCTCGATCAGTTTGAGGACCGCGAGGCGGGTGGCTTTTTCTTCACCGCCCACGATCACGAGTCGCTGATTCACCGACCCAAATCGGCGTATGACGATGCCCTGCCGGCCGGCAACGGCGTCGCCGCGCAGGTACTGCTGAAACTTGGGCATGTTACCGGCCAAACCACATGGCTGGACGCGGCGGAACGAACCCTGCACTGGGCCTGGCCGGCGCTCCAGCGGGTGCCGACTGCCTGCAACGCCCTGCTGACGGCCCTGGAGGAATTTCTGGAACCCGCTCAGGTCGTCGTGCTGCGCGGCGAGGGGACGGCGCTGGAAACGTGGCGGGCGCGGTGCGCTCAACCGTATGCGCCGCGCCGGCTGACGTTGGCCATTCCCACCCAAGCCTCGCTGTCGGCGGGACTGCTAGCCGAGCGGCGAGCCGAGACCGCTCCGGTGACCGCTTACGTTTGTAGTGGGTTACAATGCTTGTCGCCGATCACGGTACTGGCCGAGTTGGAGTCCGAGTTGGCTCAAACCGAAGCGACCAGGCCATGAACCGTTGGCATGCCGACCTCCATCCGGTGACCTGATCGGCTGCTTGCGAATTTTTCACCAGCATCGTCCGCGAGCTACCATAATTGCCTTATGGTTTACGAACCGTCGATGCCCGGTAGTCAGGGCGCCATGGTATTATTGGTATTATTCCCGGCAGCAAGCTATTGCAAATCCAGCGTCCTTGACGGAAGCATGTGTTCCGTCTAGGGCTTGTAGCAAACCGTTCCCCTACCCTGGAGAAGGCACGCCATTATGACCGTTCATCTGTATTTCTCGTTGATTCCCGAGGCGCTGATCGCTTCCATGCTCACGCCGGAGCAGTTCGGGCAGTACTACGCCACTGGCCCCAAGTACAAGTCCAAGGGACAGGCGATCTTTTTCGAGGTGGACCCGGCGTTCCGCCACGACTTTTTTGAGATCGACGAAGTCCTCAAGCGTTGTGTGCCCCACCCGGACGGCACGCCGAAAAATTCGGTCTACATCTCGGTCTATCGGGTGCTGGAACACATCCCGGTCAGTGCGCTGGGCAAGCTTTATCTGAGCACGGCCTACGGCCACACCCTGGGACTGGACCGGGGCACGATCACGCCACGGGAAGCGCCGGGACTGCACATGTACCAGGATTTGGTGCCGGTCAACAGCCTGGTGGTCAGCAACCTTGATCCGATTGGCTTTTATCAGGGCGTCACCAGTCAGCCGGCCAAATTCATTCGGTTCCCCGGCCTGTGCTTCGCCGAGCTGGGCCTGGGCGCGCTGGCGACCGATCCGGCGAACGGGCCGGTGGGGGATCTGCCGTACTCGTTCATCCATCACCTGCGCGAGACCTTGCTAGAGCTTGACCCCAACGGCAAGGAGAGCAAGATGGTGCATCGGGTGCATTCGCTGGAATTCCCCTACCGGATGATCAAGAGCGGTTTCTATATCGGTAGCGGCCCCGAGCTGGGGTTCTATCCGATGCCTTCGCACGAGGCCCTGCGCCGCGAGCACAACCAGTGGTGGCGCTCGGCTAATCTTTAAAGCGTCCAATCCCGCTGGACCATCCTCATCGGATCGAAGGACCGTGGGAGCACGACAGGTGTGCGCTCCCACGCCCTTCGCTAATCCCAACATCCGCCGTTTCCTGGCATTTCGATTGTTGTTCGGGGTGCGTTTCTACTACCCCGTGTTCGCGGTGCTGTTTCTCGATTTTGGCCTGAGCGTGGGCCAGTTCGCCGTGCTGAACGCGGTCTGGGCCGCGACCATCGTACTCTGCGAAGTACCGTCCGGAGCCCTGGCTGACGCGATGGGCCGGCGGGCATTGGTGGTCGCGGCCGGGGCGATTATGGTGGTGGAAATCGCCCTGCTGAGTTTCGTCCCGCTGGGCAATCCCTCTCTGGTGTTCGCGGCGTTTCTGCTCAACCGTTTTTTGAGCGGTCTGGCCGAGGCGCTGGCGAGCGGCGCCGACGAGGCGCTGGCCTACGATAGCCTGAAAGCCACTGGACACGCGGCGGACTGGCCGCGAGTGCTTGCCATGCTGATGCGCTGGAATTCGCTGGCCTTCGTGGCGGCGCTGGCGCTCGGCGCCCTGGTCTACGACGCCGCGGCCTTGCAAGGATTGTTGCGGGGATTGGGTTGGGAGGTAACGCTCGATCCCCAAACCACGATGCGCTTTCCCCTGTATTTGACGCTGGTCACCGCGCTCGGGGCGTGGTGGGCGGTGCTCGGGATGACGGAA
This sequence comes from Candidatus Contendibacter sp., assembly GCA_031732935.1. Lineage (GTDB taxonomy): Bacteria > Pseudomonadota > Gammaproteobacteria > Competibacterales > Competibacteraceae > Contendibacter. The sequence goes on along the minus strand of JAVMKH010000216.1, from coordinate 46,242 downwards.
CCGGGCGAACGGCCCGCGCGCGCCAGTGGTTTGCCGTCGTCCATCCTGGCGGCGGCGCGGCTGACCCTGGGCACTGGCCGCTGGATTCTGACCACGCCGTTCGCCTTGGCGGTCATCATTGGTGGGATGCTATTCGATCACTTGTGCCGGCTGTTCGTGACCCTAAACAGCACCTATTTCCGTCTGATCGGCTTGCCAGACGCCAGCTTCGGTCTGATCGGGGCCGGCATCGCCTTGTTGGGTGTCGGCATCGCCCGACTGGCCCCGGCGCTGGGTCGGCGGTCGCCGCGCTTCAACTTCGTGCTGCTGGCCTTGTTGAGTCTGTTGGGCTTGGCCGGGGCGGCACTGGCGTTGCCGCTTGGCCTGGGACTGCCACCGGTCGTGCTGCTGCAAGCGGTGCTTCTGTTGACTGGTTATCTGGTCAGCCACTACCTGAACGCCGTCACCGATTCCGCTCGACGGGCGACGGTGCTCAGCTTCAAGGGGCTGGTGTTCAATCTTGGCTACGGTGTGCTGGGCTTGCTGTACGCCAGCTTGCTGATCCTGTTGCGCGACAGGGCCGGTTTGCCCGCGCATGAGCTGGTGGTATTCCAAGCCTCTCTACCGTGGTTGCTGGGATATGGCGTGTTCGTTGGCCTGTTGTTTATCGCCTTCGCGGCGGCGCGGATACCCACCGGTGGGTTCAAAAGTCTGGTGGTGATGGGCTTGGCCTGGTGGAGCTTGGGGATGATCGTATGTGGTCGGATAGTTTGAGTATCCTGGAAGGGGAAGAATGAGGAGTAATTTCCCAGCGCAAGATGTCTAATGTGAGGAGCTGTCTAGTTTTTAGGACCAGCCGTAAACCCGAGTGATCGGGCGCGGGCTGTGATCACTTGGGGAAAGGGGTATACTCGGTTCGGTACTCGGCTCTCTTGACCGTCGACGGGCGGTCAATGGCAGGATCAGGGGCGATTACCGCTGATCAAATAGCTCGCTTACTAATGAGGATAAGATTATGAACCCGAGAAAATTGAAAATGAACAGCATGGCGTTGCTAATGCTGCCCTGTATCTTTATTTTGGCAGGCATGACATCGGCCCCAGCCGTCGCATCAAACGATAGGTGTTGGATGACCGGTGGAGGCAGTGTATTCACCGCCACTGAACCTCCAGTAAGGGTAACACATGGTTTCGTGCTGAATTGTGACGTAACCCGAGGCCCTAATAACCTTGAGATCAATTGGGGAGGTAATCGCTTCCATCTGATTACTCTCACTGAGGCTAGCTGTTCTCTCGCGGGCGATCCAAAGCCGCCTACCGCGGGCTTTGATACCTATGTGGGTCGTGGCACAGGCTACTACATTGGTAAAGACGGCACCACTGACCTTGAGGCAGAGGCCACGTGGATTTTTACCGATGAGGGAGAACCTGGTACAGGCGATTCTGCTCAAATTCAAATTTCTGTGAAGAAGGAGGGGGACTCTGATCTCACCTCTGTCCTCACTGTTTCTGGTTATCTGACGAAGGGGAATCAGCAAGCCCATGGTGCTGCCGCTGAGTGCTCATTAGGTGGTGGACAAGGATAAAGATATGAATAGGCTAATACAACATCAGGCCTGAAGGCACCTGTTTACCCATCATTCATCCATCACCAGCATACGCAGCACGGGTGGCCTCGAAGGCAAGGGCATCCGCATACCTTCCCAGATCGCTTAAGGATCGGGATGAGCGTTGTGTTTGCGTCCGAGAAACCCATTAAAGCCGCCAGTAACCATCCCCTGGCAGAGCCGGGGGCTCTCGTTCATGAGCCGCTCAAAGTGGCTAATTGGGGTCGCTAACGCGGCCCCTGCATGGGAACCACCTAAAGGTGGTGTATCAGTGCCAGAAACCGATCTAGTAGTTGAGAAGGTCGTCTTTGGTCACTGCTTCACTCACCCTGTCTTTCGTTAGTATTCCCTCATTCCCGGAACTGTCAAACGGCTACTGTCACCCCGGCAGAGCCGGGAGTTTACCTAATTTGTAATTATTCAATCAATTCTCCCAAGCCAAGTGGTTTCTTTAACCAGCTTTGATTTTATCTTATCTTATCCACATTAAAATAGTAAAACATATTGGTAATTGGTATAAGGCGCATTTCTGAATTTTGAGAATCATCAATGACTGAACAAGAAATCGAACAAGCCCTGATTGGAAAGCTCGGTGACCTCAAATACACCTACCGCCCGGACATCCGCGACCGCGCCGCGCTGGAGCACAACTTCCGCCAGCATTTTGAGGCGCTGAACCGTGTCCATCTGACTGACAGCGAGTTTCACCGGCTGTTGGAGTCCATCATCACCCCGGACGTCTTCGCCGCCGCCCGGCACCTGCGCGAGCGCAACAGCTTCGAGCGCGACGACGGCACGCCGCTCTACTACACCCTGGTCAACATCAAGGACTGGTGCAAGAACAGCTTTGAGGTGGTCAACCAGCTCCGCATCAGCACCGACTACAGCCACCATCGCTATGACGTGATTCTGCTGATCAACGGCGTGCCGGTGGTGCAGATCGAGCTGAAAGCCCTGGCTATCAGCCCGCGCCGGGCCATGCAGCAGATCGTCGATTACAAGAACGACCCCGGCAACGGCTACCCCAAGACCCTGCTGTGCTTCCTGCAACTGTTCATCGTCAGCAACCGCAGCGATACCTGGTACTTCGCCAACAACAACAGCCGCCACTTCAGCTTCAACGCCGACGAGCGCTACTTGCCGCTCTACCAGTTCGCGGGCGAAAACAACACCAAGATCACCCATCTGGACCGCTTCGCCGACAAATTCCTCGCCAAGTGCACGCTGGGCCAGATGATCAGCCGCTACATGGTGCTGGTCGCCAGCGAGCAAAAGCTGTTGATGATGCGGCCTTATCAAATCTATGCCGTCAAGGCGATCGTCGAGTGCATCCACCAAAACGGCGGCAACGGCTACATCTGGCACACCACCGGCAGCGGCAAAACGCTGACCTCGTTCAAGGCATCGACGCTGCTCAAGGACAACCCCGACATCGACAAATGCCTGTTCGTGGTGGACCGCAAGGACCTCGACCGGCAGACGCGGGAGGAATTCAACAAATTCCAGGAAGGCTGCGTCGAGGAAAATACCAACACCGAAACCCTGGTGCGCCGGCTGCTCTCCGACGACTATGCTAACAAGGTGATCGTCACCACCATCCAGAAGCTCGGCCTCGCCCTCGACGGCACCAATAGACGCAACTACAAGGAACGCCTGGAACCGCTACGCCAGCAGCGCATGGTCTTCATCTTCGACGAATGCCACCGCTCGCAATTCGGCGACAACCACCAGGCCATCAAGGAATTCTTCCCCAACGCCCAACTTTTCGGCTTCACCAGCACGCCGATCTTCGACGAAAACGCCAGCTATCAGCAGATCGAAGGCCAGCAAGCCAGCTACAAGACCACGGCGGACATCTTCCAGCAGCAACTGCACGCCTACACCATCACCCACGCCATCGAAGACCGCAACGTGCTGCGCTTCCATGTCGATTACTACAAGCCCGAGGGCAAGAACAAACCCAAGCCGGGCGAGGCGCTGGCCAAGAAAGCCATCGTCGAAGCCATCCTCGCCAAGCATGACGCCGCCACCCACGGGCGCAAATTCAATGCCCTGCTGGCCACGGCCTCCATCAACGATGCCATCGAATACCACGCCCTGTTCAAGGCCGTGCAGGCGGAGAAGCAGGCCGGGGACGGCAGTTTCCAGCCGCTGAACATCGCTTGCGTCTTCTCGCCGCCCGCTGAGGGCAACAAGGACGTGCAGCAGATTCAGGAAGACCTGCCGCAGGAAAAAACCGACAACGAGCAGGAGCCGGACCAGAAGAAAGAAGCCCTCAAGGCGATCATGGCCGACTACAACGCGCGGTACAGCACCAACCACGACATCAACAATTTCGATCTCTACTACCAGGACATTCAAAAGCGGATCAAGGATCAGCAATGGCCCAAGGCCGATCTGCCCCACGCGCAAAAGATCGACATCACCCTGGTGGTGGACATGCTGCTGACCGGCTTCGACTCCAAATACCTCAATACCCTCTACGTCGATAAGAACCTCAAGCACCACGGCCTGATTCAGGCGTTCTCGCGCACCAACCGGGTACTCAACGACACCAAGCCTTACGGCAATATCCTCGACTTCCGTCAGCAACAAGACGCGGTGGATGCCGCCATCGGCCTCTTTTCCGGCCAGGCCGGCAAGCCCGCCAAGGAAATCTGGCTGGTGGACAAGGCGCCGGTGGTCATCGACCGGTTGCAAACCGCCGTGCAACGCTTATGCGAGTTCATGCAGTCGCAAGGGTTGGAGAACAGGCCCGAAGCCGTGCCCCATCTCAAGGGCGATGCCGCCCGCGCGCAGTTCATCAACCTGTTCAAGGACGTGCAGCGGCTCAAGACCCAGCTCGACCAGTACACCGATTTGACCGACGAAAACCGGCAGACCATCGAGCAGGTTTTGCCCAAGGACGCGTTGCAGGGCTTCAAGGGCGTCTATCTCGACACCGCCCAGCGCTTGAAAGCCCAGCAGGACCAGGGCGGCGGCCAGGTCAACCCGGAGGTGCAGCAACTCGATTTCGAGTTCGTACTGTTTGCCTCCGCAGTCATCGATTACGACTACATCATGGCCCTCATTGCCCGCTACGCCAGCGAAACGCCGGGCACGCGGAAGATGAGCCGCGCCGAGCTGATCAGCCTGATTCAGTCCGATGCCAAGCTCATCGACGACCGCGAAGCCCTCACCGAATACATCGATAGCCTCGACACCAGCAAACCCCACACCGTGCAAGGTGTCCGCGAGGAATACGCTCAATACAAAGTGGCCAAAACTACCCAGGCCATCGCCGAAGTAGCTGTCAAACACGGTCTCGCCGCCGCCGCCCTGCAAACCTTTGTGGACGGTATCCTGCGCCGCATGATTTTCGACGGCGACGCCTTGAGTGACCTCATGGCCCCGCGGGGACTAGGCTGGAAAGCCCGCACCCAGGCGGAATTGGCGCTGATGGAAGACTTGATTCCGCTGCTGCACAAACTCGCCCAGGGGCGGGAGATTTCAGGGTTGGGGGCGTATGAGCAATAAAACCACCCCGCCCCTTCGGGGCACCCCTCCTTTACAAGGAGGGGAGTTATGAGCCGGGAACTCAAAAACTCTCCCCCTGTTAAGGGGAAGTACGCCGAAGGCGGGAGGGGGTATGTTCTCAATAACCTTCCCGTTCTGCGAACTTTTCGCAAAGAATTGCGTAATCACCTTACGCCGGCCGAAGCCAAACTGTGGACGCTCCTGAAACGGTCACAGTTGGAGGGGCGCAAGTTCAGGCGACAACACAGCGTGGGGCATTACATTCTGGATTTTTACTGCCCGTCTGAGCGTTTGGCTATTGAATTGGACGGTGCTGTGCATGACACCGCCAGCGCACAGGAATATGACCGCGAGCGGGATATCTTTCTGGAGCTTTTCGGGATCAAGGTATTGCGATTTGAAAATAAGTTGATGTTTCAGCAAACCGAGGGCGTGCTTTTGGAAATCAAAAGCCATTTTGGTTGGTGTGGGAAACAACCACCCCGCCCCTTCGGGGCACCCCTCCTTGTCAAGGAGGGGAGTTAGATGAGCCACGATCCCAAAAACTCTCCCCCTGCCAAGGGGGAGTACCCCGAAGGGGGGAGGGGGTTGGTTCCCAAACTGCGGTTTCCTAAGTTTCGGGAGGCTGCACAATGGAGTATCAAACCTCTAAAACAAATCTGTACTGTAAATCCTGCAACTTCTGAATTACCTGAGATTTTTGTCTATATCGATTTGGAATCTGTTGAAGCCGGTGAGTTAAAAGAAAAAAAAATAATCAACCGGGAAGACTCACCGAGTCGAGCGCAAAGGCTGTTGAATTATGGTGATGTGATTTTTCAGATTGTTAGACCATACCAGCGCAACAATTTTTATTTCAGAATTAACGATGACTTTAAATATGTTGCATCAACTGGTTACGCGCAACTAAGAGCATTCGAGTCGAAGGATTATTTATTCCAGGCAATTCACACCGACAACTTTGTTGAGAAAGTAATCGAAAAGTGCACTGGCTCAAGTTACCCAGCGATCAACTCTTCTGACTTGGCTGAAGTATCCATCGCCATCCCTAAAACCGCTGAACAACAAAAAATCGCCGACTGCCTCGCCTCCCTAGACGAGCTGATTACCCTGGAAGCGCAAAAACTCGACACGCTCAAGACCCATAAAAAAGGGCTGATGCAGCAGCTTTTCCCCGCCGAAGGTGAAACCGTGCCTAAACTGCGATTTCCTGAGTTTCTGGATGCGAGGGAGTGGTGCAATGATTCGTTGGGGAAAATATTTGAAACAACCGCTGGGGGCACGCCTAGCCGGTCAATAAAAGAATATTGGGATGGGAAAATTCCATGGATCACAACTTCATTGGTAGATTTTAATGTCATATATAAATCCGATGAATTTATTAGTGAAACAGGACTAGAGAATTCATCCGCAAAAATATTTCCCAAAGGAACCATATTGATTGCAATGTATGGGCAAGGGAAGACTCGCGGAAAAGTAGCGATATTGGGAATCGAGGCAGCAACTAACCAGGCATGTGCGGTGATTCTTCCAAAAAAAGGGATACACCCGGAATTCGTGTTTCTGAATATGGGAAATCGCTATGAAGAAATGCGCGAATTAAGTAATAGTGGCGGACAAGAAAATCTAAGTCAAGGGCTTATCAAAGAACTTCCATTTTCCTTTCCGCAAGACATCACCGAGCAACAAAAAATCGCCTCGTGCCTAGCCTCCCTCGACGACCTCATCATTGCTCAAGCCCAAAAACTCGCCACCCTCAAAACCCATAAAAAGGGCTTGATGCAGCAGCTTTTCCCCGCGCTGGACGAGGTGCAGGCATGACGGCCCCCAAGGTCATCATCATCGCGGGACCCAACGGCGCGGGGAAAACCACCTTCGCCCGCGCCTTTTTGCCCGAAGAGGCGCAATGCCCGCGCTTCATCAACGCCGATCTGATCGCCGCCGGACTATCGCCCTTCGCCCCGGAGGCGGCGGCCCTCCGGGCCGGGCGTTTGATGCTGGAAGAAATCGCGGCCTGCACCCGTCGCGGCGAAAGTTTCGCCTTCGAAACAACCCTATCCGGGCTGGCTTATCTACGCCACATCGCTGAGTGGCGGGCGCGGGGCTATCACGTCGCGCTGTTCTTTCTGGCTTTGCCCAACGCCGAAACCGCGATAGCGCGGGTCGCCGAGCGGGTACGGCAGGGCGGGCACTCGATACCGGAGGCGGTGATCCGCCGCCGCTTCGCCGCGGGACTGCGGTACTTCGATCAACACTACAAGCCCCGTGTCAGTGCCTGGGCAAAGTACGACAATGCAGGCGCCGAACCCTTATTGCTGGAATGGGGAGAAAATCAGTGAACACGCAAGACGATATCGCCAACGCACAGGACCCCGATATGCGCGCCTCGCTGGCCGCCATGCGGCGCGCCGCCCGTCTCGCCAGACAAGCCGCCATGCAGACCGATACCGGCATCGTCATCGTTCAAAATGGGGTTGTGGTTCGGGTTTCCGCCGAAGAACTGCGCGAGGATGACCGGAAGCGCCTGCCCGGCGACTTGAACGCCCATGCCAGCCCGGAACCCATGGCGCAACAGCAAGCGGCGGCAAGTGAAAAATAACGTGACCGAACAAGACCAAAAACTACTGGGCAATACCCTCTGGGGCATCGCCGACCAACTGCGCGGCGCGATGAACGCGGACGATTTCCGCGATTACATGCTGTCCTTCCTGTTCCTGCGCTACCTCTCGGACAACTACGAAACAGCGGCGCAAAAAGAACTGGGGCCGGATTACCCGACGCTGGCCGCCGGCGACCGCCGCGCGCCGCTGGCCGTGTGGTACGCGCAAAACCCGGATGATACCGCCGAATTCGAAAAGCAGATGCGCCGCAAGACGCATTATGTCATCAAGCCGGAATACCTCTGGGGCAGCATCGCCGAGCTGGCCCGCACCCAGCACGGGGAACTGCTGCATACCCTGCAAAAAGGCTTCGACTACATCGAGAACGAATCCTTCGCCAGCACCTTCGGCGGGCTGTTCTCCGAGATCAATCTAAATTCGGAAAAGCTGGGCAAAGGCTACGAGGCGCGCAACGCCAAGCTCTGCACCATTATCAAAGCCATCGCCGAAGGGCTGGCGCAGTTCTCCACCGACAAGGACACGCTCGGCGATGCCTACGAATACCTGATCGGCCAGTTCGCCGCCGGCTCCGGCAAGAAGGCGGGCGAGTTCTACACGCCGCAGCAGATTTCCAGCATCTTGTCAGGCATCGTCACGCTGGACAGCCAGGAACCCGCCACGGGTCCGAAGACGCACCTGGAAAGCGTGTTCGACTTTGCCTGCGGCTCGGGCTCGCTGTTGCTGAACATTCGCCAACGTATGAAGGATGCAGGCGGCACCATCGGCAAGATCGTCGGGCAGGAGAAGAACATCACCACCTACAACCTCGCGCGGATGAACATGCTGCTGCACGGGGTGAAGGATTCGGAATTCGAGATTTATCACGGCGATACCCTACTCAACGAATGGGATATGCTGCGCGAGATGAACCCGGCCAAGACGCCGAAATTCGATGCGGTGGTCGCCAATCCGCCGTTCAGCTACCGCTGGGAGCCGACCGAAGCACTGGGCGAGGACATGCGCTTCAAGAACCATGGCCTGGCGCCCAAATCCGCCGCCGACTTCGGCTTTTTGCTGCACGGCTTTCACTACCTGAAGCCCGAAGGCGTCATGGCCATCATCCTGCCCCACGGCGTGCTGTTCCGTGGCGGTGTGGAAGAGCGCATCCGCACCAAGCTGCTGAAAGACGGCCACACCGACACGGTGATCGGCCTACCCGCCAATTTGTTCTTCTCCACCGGTATCCCGGTCTGCATTCTGGTGCTGAAGAAGTGCAAGAAACCCGATGACGTGCTGTTCATCAACGCCGCCGAGCACTTCGAAAAGGGCAAGCGGCAAAACCGCCTGCTGCCCGAGCACATCGTCAAAATCATCGACGCCTATCAGTTCCGCAAGGAAGAAGAGCGCTACGCCCGCCGCGTGACGATGGAGGAGATCGAGAAGAACGGTTACAACCTGAACATCTCACGCTATATCAGCACCGCGCAAGCTGAAGAAGAGATTGATTTACAGGCAGTCAACGCGGAGATGGTGCAACTTACGCGAAACATCGAGGCGGCACGGGACAAACATAATGCGTTCCTCAACGAGTTGGGCCTGCTGCCGTTGCCGTGATCCGAACCCTGCAATATTGCTTTTCTAAAATCTCCGGAGTGCTCAACCAGCACCGCCCTTTACGCACTTCGCGAGTCTTGCGTTCGGTGGGCTTCAGAGCAATAAACAACCCTGCGGCAAGCCGCCAAGATTTGTACCCAGCAGCAACTACTCATCGACCCGCGCCCGGCACAATGTTGCGACGGTGGGTCCCTCACTTCGATCCTTTCCGGCGCCTGAATCAGGCCAATCTGGTCCTCACCCGGCCAATTTGGGCCTCGTCCGCTACCATTCGGTCGGGCGCCACCGCCCACCACCATCTTGGATTCGTTAAAAAATCAATTAGATCGATTGTTGGCACGATCCTTGTCCTTAAGATGCGGTATCTGCAAGGGCGGTCCCCTGACCGCACAATAACCTCCAAAGGAACGACGATGATGCCGACGAATGCTGACGACTTTTTAGCCGATAGCACCAAACCGACCTACGACTATTGGCGCAAGGAAACCCACTGGCAACGCCGCAAACGGTTACAGGAAACCGAACGGCGGGCGCGCACCGAGGAACGCCAGCCCCGTTGGCAACGGGAACTCAGCTTGCGGCAAGCCAGCCGAGCGGGGCGGGCGGGGCAAGAAGCGGTTTGGGACGAGGCGTGATCCCTTGCGCGGGCGCACCGGCGCCAACCCGATTTTATAGCGCCCGACGAGCCTGCTGTTCCAGCAAGGAGAAGTATCGACCTGGTGGTCTCCAGGACTGTCTGGCACAACACCCCACCACCGTGCCGAACGTGGCCGGCCCGCGCGAGAGCCAGCAGCCGGGGGTGCATGCGGCGGCCTACCGCTGTTTGGAGACACTGTTACAGTGACGGTGAAAGCCACGCTTCACCGAGCCATTCCATCCGCCACGATCCCCGCGCGCCTGCCACCAATCTTCCGACCGCTTATAGACCCTAAGAGGCTCGGCGCTTCGTCGGTGACGCTCGCCGTTTTTCCGGCCACTTCCGCCGCTGTCGTTTCCGCCAGCGCGGCGCGGCGACTGCTCGCCCAACTCGACGACGCCCCGGCTCTCCTGGTGGTGGTCGGATACAACTTCACGCAAGACGCCATTGAGGTTTTACAGGATGCCGGGGCTACACTCTTTGCCGTATCCAATTTCTGGTGGTCGGACGCCCGTTGGCGGGCAATCCGCCAACGGTGAGTCGGGCGCGGCCCAGACAGGGACCGGCCGAGGTTACCACTTCGGGCCGTGGCCCTTGCTTTCACGTTCGCCGTAATCCCGAACGGCTTCGCCGGCGGCCTTGCCGACCGCCTTGGCCGCCTCTCCGATTTTCCTCGGCACGACTTCCGTAAGGAACCACGGAACGGCGTCTTTCATGACGAAATTGGTGTTCAACCTCTTGTAGTCGCAGGAGCCGTCCGTTTTGCGCTGGCAAACTGTCTGGAATCTGTCGATGTGGATGTCGTGTTTGTGGGTCTGGCGCGGGGCGGGGCGGGGCACGCAGACGTGCGGCGACTGCTGGCGCGCGGCGAATTACCCGCCGTGCGCATCGGCACCCGCCTGCTTATCCCCGCCGACGCCGTGCGGGACTGGATCGACCGCCAGACCGTGACCTATGCGCAATCCAGCGTGGAGGGGCTGGCCCGAGGAACCGGACCATGCCCAAACGAAAAGACCAAGACGGCCTCTACAAGCGCGGGGACTCCCCATTCTGGTGGGCCAGCTACACCAACGCAAGCGGCGCGCGAACTCGCCACGGTACTGAAACTGCCGATCGAAAGGAAACCGAGGCCTTGTTAGCCAAATGGAAGTTGGCGGCGCATCAGGAGAAGCACTGGGACGCGCCGCCCTCCCATACCTTTGACGAGCTGATGCTGGATTATTTGGCGGACACCCAAGCGTACAAGCGGGATAAGCGGTGCGCGGCATGGCTCTTTCCCCACTTCACCGGACGAGAACTGACCACTCTCACGGTTGAGGATATCTACGCTTACCAGCGTCAGCGGCGCGAGGCTCATGTCAAGGATGCCACCATTCGCCGCGAACTATCCTTGCTGTCCGGCGCGCTGAATCATGCCCGCCAGTAATGGGGCTGGAAGGTCCTCCATAATCCCGTGCAAGGGAATCTGCCACCCATCAGCGAAGGGCGGATTCGTTGGTTGCGCCCTGCTGAAGCACAAGCGTCAATCGCGGTGGCGGCGGTCGAGCCGCGCCCCCCACATACGGCGGATTTCATCCGGATGGCCTTGCACACGGGTTGTCGCAAGAATGAATTATTAGGGTTGGAATGGCTAAGGGTCGATTTACAGGCCAATTTGATCTATCTCGAAGCGCATCACACCAAGACCCGCCAGCGGCGAGCGGTACCTCTAAATCAGGAAGCCCGGGCCGCGTTACTCAATCGCGCCCGTTTTCGGGCGGAATTCTGTCCCGGTACGCCATGGGTGTTTTGCGATGAGAAGGGTCAACGGATTGGCAATGTGCGCCGCGCCTTTGAAACCGCTTGTCGGCGCATCGGATTGAAGGATTTTCGTATCCACAACTTGCGCCATACCTGTGCGGCGTGGCTCGTCAGAGCCGGTGTGGCGTTGGCGGAAGCTCGGGATCTGCTGGGTCATGCCAGCATTACCATGACCGAACGCTATGCCCACCTGGCGCCAGAGAATGTGTGGGCGGCTGTGGCGGTTTTGGATAGCGTGTCACGATCTGGTCATGTCGCCTCGGCGGACCAGGAACGGAAACCGCGTAACTACTTGATTAGATGGTGGCTACGGGTGGACTTGAACCACCGACACCGGCATTATGAGTGCCGTGCTCTAACCGCCTGAGCTACGTAGCCACGTAAAGAGAGGATATAGAGGATATAAAAGAATAAAATATTATGCGGATGAATTGGGAGGGCGTCAAGATCGATTTGTCTTATTTTCAAGACAAATCAAGTGACCACTTGGAGATACGAGCGCAACACCAACCTTACCCAGTCCAGCGACGGTTCACCGGCTTCAACTGTCCACATCAATCAATACCTTGAACCGCAGCTGACTTTTCCGCATGGCTGCCGCAATCGCTTCGCAAATGTCCTCCGCCAGCAGCAAGCAAGTAGGGCAAGGTTAGCGCAGCGTAACCCGCCGAATCATTAACCGCCGAAATGGCGAGTTACGGCATCCACGCCTAACAGGCATAGGACTCGGTTCTCCTCTAACACTATTAGTTAAATAATATCACTTTTTTGATACTTTTGATACCTTATTTAACAATTTCATAATCTGCAAAGGAACGCTTAGTAGTGCTCCTCGGCGAGCATTTCCGAAAGGGTCTGGATACTGATCGGCAGTTTGCAGCGGGACAATTGTCATGAGGAATAGGCCGGACCGCTCAAATCTTTCAAGAGCAACCAAATAGGTCGCCCCGTGCCATCAGGCGCCCGCCTCGCGCAGCGTGACCACTGGCGTGGCGGCGGCGCGGCGCCGGGCGCGGGCGTCGAGCACGTTTTTGACGGCGATCAGGCAACCCAACCCGATGAACGCCCCCGGTGGCAGGATCGCCAGCAGGAACCCGCGATAATCGTCGATCAGATGCAGGGTCAAGCCCTTGCCAAACTCGCCGAATAGCAGATCGGCCTGACCCAGCAGCGTTCCCTGCCCCAGGATCTCCCGAATCGCGCCCAGCAGCACCAGCGCCAGCATGAAGCCCAGCCCCGTGGCGACGCCGTCCACCGCCGATTTCACCACGCCGTTCTTGAACGCGAATGCTTCCGCTCGGCCGATCACGCAGCAATTGGTCACGATCAGTGGAATGAAGATGCCCAGCACCCCGTAAAGCCCTGGCAAGAACGCGTGCATCGCTAGTTCCACGGCGGTCACCGCGCAGGCGATCACCAGGACGAAGACGGGAATCCGCACTTCTGGCCGCACCAGGGGCCGGATCAGCGAAATGGCGACATTGCACATCAGCAACACCAGCGTGGTCGCCAAACCCAGTCCCAGGCCATTGACCACCGAGTTCGAGGTCGCCAACAGGGGACACAGCCCCAGCAACGCCACGAAGCCGGTGTTCTGGGTCCATACGCCATCCTTGAGGATTTTCAGATAGCCGCTTTCGCTCATGATTTTTGCTCCTTCGCGGGCGTCGTCGCCGGGGCGAACAACTGGGCCTGATGGGTCTGAACGTACTCCAGAAATTTGCGGGTGGCCTTGACCACGGCGCGTGGGGTGATGGTGGCGCCGGTGAATTGATCGAACGCGCCACCGTCCTTTTTGACCTTCCAGTGCTCCGGTTCGGGATTTTTTAGGGACTTGCCGGTAAAAGCCAAGATCCACGGCGAGCGTCTTTCCTCGATGCCGTCGCCCAGCCCCGGTGTTTCCTTGTGCGCCAGCACCCGCGCGCCGGCCAGCGTGCCGTCGGCGTAGACGCCGATCAGTAGTTGGATTGGTCCGCTATAGCCGTCCGGCGCATAGGGCGTGGCGAACAGCGCCACGGGCTGGCCATCTTTGCGCGCCCGATAGACGGTGACCGGTTGGTCGGTTCCCAGCCACTCCGGCGCGGTGACTTCGATGGAATCCTCGGCGATCCGGTTGTCGTAACGATCCGCTGGCACCAGTTGGTTCAGATTCGCTTCCAGCGCCTTGCGTTGCGTCTCGGCGATGAGATCCTTGGTCGCGGTATAAGTGACGGCGACCAAACCAGTGCCGACCACGGCGAAACCCGTCAGAATCAGGGCGGCGACGCCCATGCCGCGCGCGATGGCGTTCATCCCCGCCGTGCTCCAAAGACCCGGGGCGGGGTGTAAAGATCGATGGTGGGCGCGGCGATGTTCATCAGCAGCACCGAGAACGCCACGCCATCGGGATAGCCGCCGAATGCTCGGATGATGTAGACCAGAACGCCGATCCCCGCCCCATAAATCAGCCGGCCGCGCGGGGTGGCGCTGGCGGTGACTGGGTCGGTGGCGATGAAGAACGCGCCAAAAATCGCCGCGCCGCTCCACAGATGAAACCAGGGCGGCGCGTACTTTTGGGGATCGATCAGATGAAACACGGTTGAAAGCAACGCCAGTCCGCCCAGCATCCCGGTCGGAATCCGCCAGTCGGCGGCGCGCGTGTAAATCAGCCACAGTCCCCCGACCAGAAAGCCCAGCGCCGCCCATTCCCAGCCATGGCCGGACACCAGTCCGAACACGGGGCTGTTGCGAATCTCGGCCACGCTGAATCCCAGGCCCATCTTGGTGCGTAGCACGTCCAGCGGGGTCGCGCCGGTCAGCGCGTCCACCACGGGCGTGCTCACGAAAATGGCCCGCAGCGTTTCCGCCAACGTCAAGGCATGGGCCTGTCCGACGCCGCGCGGGATCAGCCAGGTGCTCATCTCGCGCGGAAACGAGATCAGCAACACCACGTAGCCCACCATCGCCGGGTTGAACGGGTTGTAGCCCAGCCCGCCGTACAGATGCTTGGCGACCACGATGGCGGAGAGCACGCCGATGGTCGTCAACCACCACGGCGCTAGCGGCGGCAGCGCCACCGCCAGCAGCCAGGCCGTGACCACCGCGCTGAAATCCCCCAGATGCGGCGCCAGCGGCTTGCCGCGCGCCGCTAGCATCGTTGCCTCGGCGGCCAGCGCCACGGCGGTGGCGATGACCAGATTGACCAGCACGCCCCAACCGAAGAACCAGACCAACGCGGCAATACCGGGCAGCATGGCGTACAGCACCCGGCGCATGACCTGGCCAACGCTGGTTTCGAGCAAGACATGAGGCGAGGTGATGGTCTGGAAGCGCATCATCGCCTACCCTACCCCGTCGGTGGTTTCGGTCCCGGTTTCCGCGGCGGTGCGCGGCGGCGCTTTCTGGCGCAGCTTGGCTTCCCGCTCCTGCTTCTCGCGCTCCAGTCGTTCCTGGCGGGCCTGATGCCGTTGCCGGGCCAACTCGGCTTTCTCCTTCTCCTGCTCCCGCGCCCAAATTTCATTCTTGGCGTAGCGGTAGTACTGCACTAGCGGGATATGACTGGGACAGACGTAGCTGCAACAGCCGCACTCGATGCAACTGAACAAATGATGATCGCGCGCCTTGTCGAATTCCTTGGCGCGGGCGAACCAGTACAGCTGCTGCGGCAGCAGGTTGGCCGGGCAGGCGTCCACGCAGGCGCCACAGCGGATGCAGGGCATCGCCGGTTGTTCCGGCGTCAGTTGCTCGACACTGGCCGCGAGGATGCAATTGGTTGCCTTGGTCACCGGCACATCGTCGTTGTGCAGGGCGAAACCCATCATCGGCCCGCCCATGATCAGTCGCTCGACGCCGTCCCGGTAACCGCCGCACTGGGTGACTAGATCGGCGAAACTCGTGCCTAGCAGGACGTCGATATTGCGTGGACGATGGACGTGACCGGTGACGGTGACGATCCGGGACAGGACCGGCTCGCCGTGAACGATGGCGCGATGGACGGTATAGGCGGTGGCGACGTTGAAGCACTGGACGCCGATGTCAAGGGGCAGACCCTGTTCCGGTATCTCCCGGCCGGTCAGCAGAAAAATAAGCTGCTTGACGCTGCCGCTGGGATAGCGGGTCGGCACGGCCCGCACCGCATACCCAGTGCCGGCGCAGGCGGCGGTCATGGCCGCGATCGCTTCCGGCTTGTCGTCCTCGATGCCGATCAGCACCTCGCGCGGTTCCAGCAGATGCGCCATGATCGCCAAGCCGGCGACGATGTCCGCCGCCCGCTCGCGCATGATTCGATCATCGCAGGTGATCCACGGTTCGCACTCGGCCCCGTTCAGAATCAGCGCATCCACCCGCTCGCAATGACCGCCCGGATTGAGCTTGACCGCGCTGGGAAACACCGCCCCGCCCAAACCCACCACGCCAGCATTGCGAATCAAGTTGCGCAGGTCGCTGGGATGCAGCCGGCGATAATCCACCGGCTCACGCTCGATCCAGCGGTCCTCGCCGTCGGTTTCGATGATCACGCACAGATCCGCCAGCCCGGAAGGGTGTGGAACCGGTCGCGGCTCCACCACCGCCACCACGCCGGAACTCGGCGCGTGGACGGCGGCGCTGATGTAGCCATCGGCCTGGCCGATCATTTGGCCCTTCAACACCCGGTCGCCGGGCTGGACGCTGGGCTTGGCGACGTTACCCATGTGCTGGCGCAACGGAACCACCAGCCGGCGCGGCAACGGACCGGGTTCGATGGGGAGCGCGTTGGATTCGGTCTTGTGACGGACGGTTTTGAGGCCACCGTGAAACGGGAACAGCCGGCTCATGCGGCGGCCCGGACGGCGACGCCGGGATAGGTCCATTTCCAAGTCGTGATGGTTTCCGCGACCGGCGTCATGTGAATGCAGTCCACCGGGCAGGGCGCCACGCACAGCTCGCAGCCGGTGCATTCGCGGGCGATGACCGTGTGCATGTGCTTGGCCGCGCCGAGAATCGCGTCCACTGGACAAGCCTGGATACAGAGAGTACAGCCGATGCAGCTTTGCTCGTCGATGACCGCGACCAGTTTCGGCTTCTCCAGGCCATCGTCGGCGTTGAGCGGCGGCGGATCACGGCCCAGCAGATCGGCCAAGGCCGCGACGCCATTCGCGCCGCCCGGCGGACACAGATTGATCTCGGCCTCGCCGGCGGCGATGGCCTCGGCGTAGGGCCGGCAACCAGCGTAGCCGCATTGGCCGCATTGGGTCTGCGGCAGGACGGCGTCGATTTTCTCGACCATGGGATTGCCCTCGACCTTGAAGCGAATCGCGGCGAAACCCAGCAACAGACCCGACGCGCCCGCCAGGGCGCCCAGCGCAAAAATGGCGATAACCATAATAACGTTCAACCTCTAACCAGACCGGAAAATCCCATGAACGCCAGCGACATCAGACCCGCCGTGATCAGGGTGATGGCCGGCCCGCGAAAATGCACGGGCACGTCGGCGGCCACGATCCGTTCGCGCATGGCCGCGAACAGCACCATCACCAGCGAAAATCCGACCGCCGCGCCAAAGCCGTACAACGCGGATGCGATGAAATCGTGCCGTTCCTGCACGTTCAGCAACGCCGCCGCCAACACCGCGCAATTGGTGGTGATCAGCGGCAGATAGATACCCAGGGCCTGATACAACACGGGACTGGTTTTATGCACCACCATCTCGGTGAACTGTACCACCACGGCAATGACTAGAATGAAGGCGATGGTGCGCAGGTATTCCAGTCCCAGCGGGATCAGCAGGTAATGATCGGTCAGATAGGCACAGATGGACGACAGGGTGAGCACGAAAGTGGTCGCCAGCCCCATGCCCATGGCGGTTTCCAGCCTGCGGGAAACCCCCAGGAACGGGCATAGACCCAGGAATTTCACCAGAACGTAGTTGTTGACCAGGATGGTCCCGATCAGGATCAGGGCATACTCTTTCATGGAGCGCGGGGCTTTGACAAACCGATTCGAACTTTGAATGAAGACCGCGTTACCGGGTTCGGGTTGCGAACGTCAACCAGAAAAATCGCAAGCGGCGGTGGACGGGAATGTGGCTGCACGATCGGGGAAAAGGCGATGACGACCGATAATCACTAACTTACCAGATTCGCCCGCGCCCACGCCAGACCGCCTTGGCGCGAGCGGCAATTCTCGTTCTAATGCGAGCCGGTTAGAGCAGCCAAACGCTGTGGATTGGAAACATCTTGGGAAGTCTCAGGATTTTGACCTGGAAAACCCGAGGCAACCCCCGCGAGGGGATCAGCGAGGATTCAAACCCGTGAGCGATGTCCATCAAAACCACGCTTCCCCCCTGGTCCGTCATTTCCGACAAATCCTGTTGTGGCCCTTGCAGGTGATGCATGCTCGGGTGCGGGAACCACGCATTTCAAAATACTGGGAGCTGCTGGAAGCCATGGGCGAGCAGTGTCCCTGGCGGGAAGTGGCGGACGAGTTCGGCGATCCCGACGATTTTCAAGAGCGACACTACAAGGAATTCATCACCTTCCTGCCTTACGTGCAACGCTTTCTCTATGGCGAGGGGATGGGCCGCGAAGGTCCGGCGGGCTACGGCAAGTCGCCGATCCGCGTTTATCGCCGCCGAGATGTCGCGCGGATGCGGGTAGCGCTCGACGAGCAATCACCCCCCGTGGTGTTCGAGGTCGCCCATATCGATCTCTATTTTTTCTACGACATCGACATCATCATCCTGGCGGTGGAGTTTTTCGCCAGGGACTTGCCGCTACCGCTGGCCCAGGATGTCTTGTTCAAGCTGGGGCGGGCTTACCCGGCATTCTGGGAGGCCAATGGCCAGGGTGGACAATGCCCGCGCCGAGTGGAATGGCTGGCGGCGACGGGTGAAACGCTGGCGGTGTCCGACTACGAAAACCGACGCAAATATCTTAAGTTCGTCTGCCAGCACCGTTCCCCCAATGTCGCCGCGCACTGGGATTATCTGTTGCAACCACTAGCCCTGTATCATTCCGACCGCGAGGGCGTCGTTCGCTACCGGCAGATCGAATACCACCGTATGCCGCTGCTGGCCTACCTCAGCTTCGACGACCCGCGAGTTCTGACCCGTGGCGATTTCGCGCGCCTGGCCTTGGTGACCCGTCCGGGACCTTCCAATACCCTGCCCTATTCCGAACGGGAATTGGCGCATTTCGAGCGGAAATATTGCTACGACAAATTCTGGAGTCCCACCGATCCGATGCTGGGCAGTCGCTACCTGTGTTGCGGCCACGCCTTCGTCATGGTTGGCCAGGCTCATGATCGGTTCTTCACCGATGCGGAAACTGGCTTGCTGGGCCAGTTTCGCCATCAATATTTCCTGGTCAACCTGATCGCCCATTTTCATAAAGCCACCCTGATGTTGTTCTCGGAATGGCTGGTGACGGCGATCAGCCAGCTCGATATTCGGGACGTGGATTCGGTCAAAACGTTCAAGCGGGACATTCGCCGAATCTTCGAAACTTTCCTGCGCTTCACCCACCGCTACTGGTTCCACGAGGTTTCCAATCAGGCGCAGGCCAAGGATTTGTTTCGAATGCTGACCGGGCATCTCGATACCGACCGGATTTACCGGGATGTCAGCGAAGCGGTCAAGGAAATGGAACACTATCTGGACAGCGATGGCCTGCGCCGCCAGGCCAATACCGTGGTGCGGCTGACCGTGGTCACCACGCTCGGCTTGATCGCCACGGTTTTAACCGGCTTTCTGGGCATGAACATTTTCGACCATGCCAACGAACCGGCTTGGGTCAAGCTGTCGATCGTGGTCGGGGTTCTGATTCCCGCGATTCTGCTGGTGTTCTACGGCGTGGCCAAATCCAAGGTGCTGTCGGATTTCCTGGAAGCCCTGGCGGACGAGCGGCTGACCTGGCGCGACAAATTGGGAGTACTGTTCAAGGTTCGGGGGAAGCGTCCATAGAATCCACTGAATTGCTTTACTGGAGAGCTTCCATGCTGGAATTTACCTGCCTGACTGTCACCCTGGCCGATGCCGTCGCTCGCATCGAATTGAACCGCCCCGATAAGGCAAACGCCTTGAATGGAACCTTGTGGCGGGAAATCGGCGAAATCTTCCGCTGGGTCGACGAAACGCCCGAAGCACGGGTGGCGATTTTGAGCGGAGCGGGCCGGCATTTTTGCGCCGGCATCGACTTCGAACTTATGGGCGCGGTGCTGGATGAAGTGGGGGTACTAAGCCCAGGCCGCCGGGAAGAACGGTTACGGCGGATCATTCTCGACTTGCAGGCGGGGTTCACGGCGTTGGAGGCCTGTCGCAAACCGATATTGGCCGCCATCCACGGCTTGTGCATTGGTGGCGGGCTAGATTTGATCGCTGCCTGCGACCTGCGCTACGCCACCGTCGACGCCGCGTTTTCGTTGAAGGAAGCGGATTTGGCCATCGTCGCCGATGTCGGCAGTCTGCACCGCCTGCCATACTTGATCGGTGAAGGCCGGTTGCGTGAGTTGGCGTTCACCGCCCGCCAATTCGACGCCGCCGAGGCGCAAACGATGGGCCTGGTGAACCAAGTGTACGCCGACGCCGCGCAACTGCGGGATGGCGTCCATGCCATCGCCACCGGGATCGCCGCCAAGTCGCCGCTGACGGTGCGCGGCATCAAGCAGGTGCTGAACCATGGCCGCGACCATGGCGTTGCCGACGGACTGGATTACGTCGCCACCTGGAACGCCGCCATGCTGCTTTCGGACGATACCCGCGAGGCGATTGCGGCGGCGATGCAGAAACGGCAGCCGCGATTCAAGGATTGATGGTTGCCCGCTGACCCATCGGCGGTGGGCAACCAAACCGTTTTTGGGGTAGCCTGCTGGCATAACGTCTTCCAGCAGTGTTGATATCCGCTGGATCGGACGTGGACGAATCCCGCCCCGCCGCGCGACGCGGCGGTTGCTGGCCTTGATCGTCAGGCGCTCGTTTCAAATTGAAACAGCGTGAAATTCCCTGTTGCAAATTGAAATCGTCCCGGCGCTCAAGATAAAAAAGCCAACATCGATAACTCCTTGATGGATAACACCATCCACACCGGGCGCGGCCGTGGCATGGAAGATGCCCATAGATCAAAGATGCCTCGTGGCGTCAGGCCTGCTTCGGGGGACGGCGGGCAAGGCGGAATTTTCAGGGCCAAAGAGGGTTTTCGATGTTAAACGACAAACAAAATCGATCATAATCAAGCAATTCTTATCAAAGATTGCAGATCATGGTAGATAGACGGAAATCGTATAATCACTGGTTCTTCCCGACACCCCATGGATAAGCTAATGAAAAAATTGAGAAAATCACGAAAATTGGCCAAAGTGCGCGGCTGCGGTCGCGTACGCGCATAACAGGCGTTGATGCGGATACGCGACCGCAGCCGCGCAGGTCCGTTGAAATTTTATGATTTTGTCAATTTTTCCGGGATAAAAATCCCTGGGCTGCGGAAGAACTAGGAGATCGAGCGGACTTCGCTACGCTTCGCCGCTCATCTCCATCGTTAGGTTTTTTGGATAGTAAGATTATGTTTGATCAAATCATAGAAATTTCTAAGGGATTGCTGACACCGCTTATTGCGTGCGTTGCCACGTATATTGCTTGGCAGCAATGGCAAACAAACAAGCAGAAGTTTGTTCTCGATCGATATGATAGGCGGCTCAAAGTTTACGAAGAGGTTAGAAAGATTCTCAGCATAATTGTAAGGGATGCTAAAGCAAGCTATGAGGATCTTCTAAAATTTAGAACGGCTGTATCTGAGGCTGACTTTTTATTTGGCCCTGAAATACCAGCCTATATTGATGAGATTTATCAAAAAGGGGTACAGCTTCAGTATTGGTCCGGAGAGTATCGCGATTACAGCCAAGAAAAACCTGATGGGTATGATCACTAAAAGGTGGTTGATGAGATGCACAAAGAATTAGATTGGTTGTCAAAACAGTTCGATCCAGCCAAACAAAAGTTTAAAAAATATTTAGATATTAGTGGCTAGTGCTAAAAAACCTAACAAGTCGTTCAAGCTGACCGTGCTACGCGCGGCAGCTTAACTCCAGCGTTAGGCCGCAACCTTCGCGCGCGACTTTGAAGGAGGGAACCAATGGGTACCTGGGGAGACGGGCTACTGGAGAATGATTCAGCTTTAGATCTTTGGGAGATCCTAGTCGCCGCCCGTAGTGAAGTCGGGATCCAAAGAGCATTCGAGCATGTCTTTCAGGAGTACGACAGATTCGAGAGGGCAGTGACGTCAGGCACCAACTTCGCGACGCTGAGCGCTGACGAAGTTGAGCAGAGGATCGCGGAGGCCAAGGCAACGCCTGGAAATGACAACAAGCACTGGAAGGAGTTTGAGGAAGTCTTGCGCGAGACCTACTCGGAAACGATTGAATGGGAAGGCACTCGAGAGGCAGATCAAGTCTTGGCGGCAGCATTGATCCTTCACGCTCTTGTCACGCGTAGCTTTCTCGACCGGGCGTGGGGCGCGCCTTCAGCCTCTCGCCTCATCGCTTTTACGCCAGTCGAAGCCTTGTTGTACAAGGCGCGGGCTGCCTTAAAGCGCATCGCGACTAATCCTGCCAAGCGCAAGGAGTCAAGAGGTTGGACAAAACGGGTCGCTCGAACTTTGGAGGCGCTCGGCACCCAAGAGTGACGCGGCCTAACAAGTCACTCAAAAGAACCTCCACCGGCAAGGCGCTTGGCCCCGCAGCGTCACGCTCCTTCTGATCGGACCCGCAACGCCTCCCGTCCTTCCGCAAGGCGGGCGGGGCCGGCCATCCCCGTTCCCTTCCCAAAACTTCATCTCGTGGACGGTCAGGTTAACTTTCCGATTTGCTGGAGGGGGGAATCGCCGACAAATTCAGTGGGATCGGAGCCAACATGAAGGTGCCCCACGGAGCGCGAGAAGTCAGCGTTGCCAGTCGCTCGCGGATCGCCCCGACGAGCAGGTTGATACCGACACCGGCGGCTTGGGCACGCGACTGATCGGTCATTTCCAAAGACGTGGACAGTACGGCGAACGCGCTGATCGTGAAAAAATAAGGCGGATTTTCGCTTTGAGACTCGTTCACCGCGATGGAGGCTTCGACTTCGACCGCTTCCGGACGCCCCTCTATCGCCACGATCTGGAACGATGGGCTCAGGTGGACATGGGGACGAACCCCGTTCGGATCGTGCGCCGGATTGGCCCGCACTTCCTGGTGCGGGAAAAAATAGTTGTCAAGCCGCCAAGGGTCGTTGTCCATGATGGGGGTTCCGTGCGGCGTGGGCCCAATCGAGCGCGGTCGATTCGGGGGCGCTTTTCTCGCCGAGAATATCGAACCATCGCACGCTAGCGGTTTGCGGCGCGATGTGGATACGCAAGGTTCCCCGGCCGCGCCGTGGGTGTTTTGCAATCCACAAGGCGAGCGCATCGCCAGCATTAAAAAGGGATTGGCGGCGGCGGTACGCCGCGCGGGAATTCACACTGCACGCCGCGCGATCTTCGAAGGACATGCGGGAGTTGGCTGGTTCAGGAACAAACGCCAATTCAGGAGGTGGCGCGGCTACTACGACACGTCGATGTCCAGACGACCATGGACGCTTACGCCCGCCTGATGCCCGATCAGTTGCGCGGGACGGTGGAAATCCTAGATCGTCATAATCTGGTCATAGGCCAGAATCAGGGCGAAAGAAAAACTGACGTAAGTCGTTGATTTTTGGTCGGGGTGACAGGATTTGAACCTGCGACTTCTGCCTCCCGAAGACAGCGCTCTACCAGGCTGAGCTACACCCCGACAAGGGAAGGAATCAATAGCAGCGGCTCACCGCGAATTGGGCCAGGCCGATCAGTGCATCCTTGGCGGGTGAATCCGGCAACGGCGCCAGTTCGGCAGTCGCTTGCTCGGCCTGTTTAATAGCAAGATTTTCAGTATAGTCCAATGCACCGGTGGACTCAATAGTCCGAGTCACACGATCAAGCTGATCCAGACCGCCGTGCTCGATGGCCTTACGGATAATCTGGGCCTCCTCGAACGTGCCGTGACGCATGGCGTGAATCAGCGGCAGGGTCGGTTTACCCTCGGCCAGGTCGTCGCCGATGTTCTTGCCCAGTTCAGCGCTGGAGGCGCGGTAATCCAGTACATCGTCGATCAACTGAAAAGCCGTGCCCAAGTGCAGCCCATAGCGGGCCAGCGCCAGTTCCTCTGCTTGCGGCCGACCGGCCAACACCGCGCCTAGTTGGGCCGCCGCCTCAAACAGCTTGGCGGTCTTGCGGTGAATGACCGCCATGTAGCGCTCCTCGGTGGTGTCGGGATCATGGCAGTTGAGCAACTGCAACACCTCGCCCTCGGCAATCATGTTGGTGGTGTCGGCAAGAATCTCCATAAGCCGCATGCTGCCGATGTCGACCATCATCTGAAACGAGCGGGAATACAAAAAGTCGCCCACCAGCACGCTGGCCTGATTGCCCCAGATGGCGTTCGCCGTTTCCCGTCCTCGCCGCAAGCTGGATTCGTCCACCACATCATCGTGTAGCAAGGTGGCGGTGTGGATGAACTCGATGATGGCGGCGGCGTCGATGTGTCGGGACCCGGCATAGCCGCAAGCGTGCGCCGCCAGCAGCACGGTGACGGGCCGCAACCGCTTGCCGCCGCTGTCGATGATATAGCCGGCCAACTGGTTGATCAGCACCACATCGGAGCGGAGCTGTCGGCGGATCAAGGCATTGACGGCTTGCAGATCGTCCGCGATAGGGGCGCGGATGCGTTCGATATCCATGGAAAACAGGGCTCGGCGAAAGACGACCGCCATGCTACGGATTGGACGCGACAGGGTCAAGGTAAGCACATAACCGCCGCTAGCGGCTGGAATTTGTTTGACCTTGGCCAGGGGCGTCGCTAGAATCGCATCCCTTTAGTCGGGCTGGACCAGCCGTTTGGAGATTTTGCAATGTATGCTGTCATCAAGACCGGGGGCAAGCAATACCGGGTGACCGAGGGCCAGACCCTCCAGGTCGAAAAGCTCGATGTGGAGGAAGGCGCCTCCGTGGAATTCGACCAGGTGCTGATGATCGCCGACGGTGATCGGATTCAGGTCGGCGCGCCCTATGTCGAAGGTGCCCGGGTGACCGCCACCGTCGAATCCCAGGGGCGAGGTCCAAAGATAGTGATCGTCAAGTTCCGCCGCCGCAAGCACTATCGCAAGACCCAGGGTCATCGGCAATCCTACACCGAACTGCGCGTCAGCGGCATCAGTGGACCCTGAACGGTTCCAGGATCACGAGGTTTGAAATAAACAGCCATGGCACACAAGAAAGCGGGCGGCAGCAGCCGCAACGGTCGCGACTCCAAGTCCAAGCGCCTGGGCGTCAAGCTCTACGGCGGGCAACTGGCGCGGGCCGGCAACATCATCGTCCGGCAGCGCGGTACCCAATTCCATCCAGGCCGCAACGTCGGCTGCGGAGTGGACTATACCCTGTTCGCCAAGGCGGACGGCCATGTGGTGTTCGAAACCAAGGGTCCGTTCGGCCGCAAGTATGTGAGCGTCCAGCCGGCCCAGTGAACGGTCGGCGGTTCGGGTGCGTCGAAAGCCCCAACCGGGGCTTTTGTTTTGCCCGTGATTCGGGGAGGACGCCATGAAATTCGTCGATGAGGTGACCATTCGGGTCGAGGCCGGCGATGGCGGTGACGGTTGCGTCAGTTTTCGGCGCGAGAAATACATTCCCTTTGGCGGCCCCGACGGCGGCGACGGCGGCGACGGCGGCAGCATCTGGTTGCAAGCCGACCCCGAACTGAACACCTTGGCCGATTACCGCTTCACTCGGCGGTTCCGCGCCGAACGCGGCCAAAAGGGAATGGGGGCCAATTGCACCGGCCGAAGCGGCGCGGACTTGACCGTGGTGGTGCCGGTTGGGACGGTCGCGCACGACGCCGATACCGGTGAGTTGATCGGCGATTTGGTCGAGTCGGGTCAACGGTTGCTGGTGGCGCGCGGTGGCTTTCATGGTCTTGGCAACACCCGCTACAAAAGCAGTACCAACCGCGCGCCGCGCCAGTTCAAACCGGGCACGCCTGGCGAAGCGCGCGACCTGCGGCTTGAATTGAGGGTGATCGCCGACGTGGGTTTGCTGGGGATGCCGAATGCCGGTAAATCCACCCTGATTCGCGCGGTGTCCGCCGCCCGGCCCAAGGTGGCTGACTATCCCTTTACCACCCTGCATCCTAATTTGGGTGTGGTGCGGGTCGGGCCGTTGAGAAGCTTCGTGATGGCCGACATTCCGGGGCTGATCGAAGGCGCGGCGGATGGGGCAGGACTGGGCGTTCAATTCCTCCGTCATCTCAGCCGTACCCGGCTGTTGCTGCATCTGGTGGATGTCTCGCCGTACAGCGACAGTGGCGACCCGGTGCGCGATGCCCAGGTGATTCTCGGCGAACTGGCGCGGTACAGCGTGGAACTGGCCGCGCGCGAGCGCTGGCTGGTGCTTAACAAACTCGATTTGTTGCCGCCGGAGGAGCGTGCCGCGCGGGTGGCGACGATTACGACGGCGCTGGGCTGGACCGGGCCGGTGTTCGGGATCGCCGCCCTCAACGGCGAAGGGACCGAGGCCCTGATCAATGCGGTGATGGAGTGCCTGGAACAGCGGGTGGAAGCGGCGGCCGGCGCCATGGCGGAAGCGGGAGCAAGCGATGTTCGACCAGAAGACACGTGAGCAACTGGGCGCGGCCCAACGCTGGGTGGTCAAGATCGGCAGCGCGATGATCACCAACGACGGGCAGGGGCTGGACAATTTTTCCATCGACGCCTGGGTGGCGCAGATGGCGGAATTGCACCAGTCTGGACGGGAATTGCTGTTGGTGACCTCCGGCGCGATCGCCGAGGGCATGCGGCGGCTGGGCTGGAACCAGCGACCCACCGCGTTGGCCGAATTGCAGGCGGCGGCGGCGGTGGGGCAGATGGGTCTGGTACAGGCTTGGGAATCGGCCTTCGAGCGCCACGGTATCCAGACCGCGCAGATTCTGCTGACCCACGAGGACGCCTCCGACCGCCAACGTTATCTCAACATCCGCAACACGTTGCGTACCCTGTTGCGGCTGCGGGTGGTGCCGGTCATCAACGAAAACGATACGGTGGCGTTCGAGGAAATCCGCTTCGGCGACAACGACACGCTCGGCGCCCTGGTGGCTAATCTGGTCGAAGCCGAGTTATATGTCATTCTCACCGACCAACAGGGGTTGTACGATAAGAACCCGCGTCAGTTCACCGAGGCGCGGCTGATCGGCGAGGGCCGGGCCGGCGACATGGCGCTGGAGGCGATGGCCAGTGGCGGGGCGGGCACGCTGGGCAGCGGTGGAATGACGACCAAGCTGCGCGCGGCGGCCAAGGCGGCTCGGTCCGGGGCGTTTACCTTGCTGGCCTGGGGCCGGGAGCCGGAAGTCCTGCGGCGGGTCGCGGCCGGCGTGGAACTGGGCACCCTGCTGCGGCCGAGTCAGAGTCCGCTGGCGGCGCGCAAGCAGTGGTTGGCGGTGCAGTTACAGGTCCGGGGCCGGTTGCATCTGGACGCTGGCGCGGTGCGGGCGCTGCGCACGGCGGGGAAGAGCCTGCTGCCGGTTGGGGTAACCGCCGTTGAGGGCAAGTTCAGCCGGGGCGATTTGGTGGCGTGCCTGGATTCCAATGGAACCGAAGTGGCGCGTGGACTGGTCAATTACGATACCGAGCAGGCACTGGCGTTGATTGGCAAGACCACGCGCCGGATCGAGGCGCTGCTGGGACAGGTTGACGACCCGGAATTGATTCACCGGGATAACCTGGTGCTGGTGTAGCCTTCCCCCCCTTTCCAAATCTATGCCGTCATGTGCCTGATTCTGATTGCCTATCGCGCTTACCCCGGTTATGAGCTGGTGGTCGCGGCCAATCGGGACGAGTTTCACGACCGGCCCACCGCTCCGCTGGCGTTTTGGGACGACAGTCCCCAAGTGCTTTCCGGCCGCGATCTCAAGGAAGGCGGCGCCTGGATGGGCATCACCCAGACAGGTCGCTTTGCCGCCCTCACCAACTATCGCGATCCAGGCCGGATGTTGCCGGACGCACCCTCGCGCGGCCATCTGGTCAGTGATTACCTGCAAGGCACCGAGCCGGCTCGCGTTTATCTTGAGCGGTTGATGACGCGCGCCGACGCCTACAACGGTTTCAATCTGCTGTTGGGTGACGCCACCGGGCTGTACTATTACTCGAATCGCGGCAGTGGGTTTGAACCGTTGAAGCCTGGATTGCACGGCCTCAGCAATCACCTGCTGAACACGCCCTGGCCGAAACTCACGCGGGGACAACGCGCGCTGGGGCGGGTGCTGGAGGGTGAGTCCGAACCGACGCCGGACGCGCTACTGCGTCTGCTCACCGATCGCACGCCCGCGCCCGACGCTGAACTGCCCGACACGGGAATACCCCTGGAGTGGGAGCGCTGGCTGTCGTCGATCTTCATTGATGCGCCAGGCTACGGCACCCGGTCCTCCACCGCGCTACTAGTGGAAGCGGGGAGGCGGGCACGCATGATCGAGACCACTTGGATTGACGCCAGTCAGCGCGAGTTTGTGCTGGACTGGCCGCCTTTCGAATGATGCCCTGGGAAGTCGGCATGGGCCGGTTGGTTTAGTCCGCAACCGCTAGGAAGGGTTCTCTTGTTTGGGTGAATCCTCATCGGCTATGCTTGGCTTTGCCACCTGCTCGCAGATCCGGTCGCGGGTAGCCTGATTTTCTTGGAATCCCGCCGGTTTAGCCCCGGTAGCTCAGTTGGATAGAGCGCACCCCTCCTAAGGGTGAGGTCACAGGTTCAATTCCTGTTCGGGGCGCTCCTCAAGCTTTCAACGACGTTTAACAAAGTCCACGAACCCGCGTAACAGCGGGTTTTTTATTGGGCTTTTCGTCCAGCAAAGTTTGGCAAGGTTGAAAGCTATCCATAATCCTCATAGAGTAATCCTTAATCCTTATAGAGTAATCCTTGGGGTAACTGCTCACCTCAGGGAGTAACAACGATCCATGTCCCTGACCGATCTGGCCATCCGCAGCGCCAAGCCCGGCGAGCGCCCTGTCAAGCTGTTCGACGAACGCGGGCTTTATCTGCAACTCAATCCGAGCGGTAGCCGCTGGTGGCGCGTCAAGTATCGGTTCGCCGGGAAAGCGCAACTATTGAGTGCCGGGGTTTACCCGGAAGTGAGCCTGAAGGAAACGCGCCAGCGCCGCGATGAAATCCGCCGGCAGGTTCGGGACGGGCGTGGATCGAGAGCGGCGGTATCCGCCTTACGTCGATTTGCCGGGGCTTTCCGATGAAGAGTTGGCGCGGTGGGCGGGTTGAGAATGTGTCCAATTGGACACAAACCGTCCCGGCCACCGAATCCCAAGCCCGGCCCTTGGCGATGTTGTCCGCGTGGTCGTACGGCGCGAAGCGCCAAGCAACCAGCGGATGCCATCCTCCGACCAGCTACAAGCGAGGGTACATCGCCAACGTGGTAAGCCCGTACCCCCTGAGAGCGGTTGCCACCAACAAGAGGCCCATCCGCACCTTGCGGATCTTGAACCGTTGAGCCAACGCGATAATGAACAGAACTATCGCGAGCACCACCGTGATGCGGACGTATTGTTCGGCTTGTCTGCGGGCCTCAGTTCCTTCTACGAAGGCCTCCGTGGCCTCCTGGCTCAGCTTCTGGGCTTGCGCCAAGCGGGGGTTGTGGTACTCGGGCATCAGGGCAGGACCAGCCGGTGACTTTGGGTTAGTGAGCGGATCGAGTTTGACCCACGCCTCGAATGCAACTCGGCCCTCGGGTGAGAATTTGCGCTCGTAGAACGCGGCAAGTTTCTCGTCCTTCCTTATCTTGGCTTCGATCCACGAATTCAGGGCGAGAGCGTCGAATAGCTGAAACTACCGCGCTTCCTCAAGGGCTGCGGCTCCTTCGACGCGAAGCCGCGTAGCGTTCCCATACAGCACCGCCTGCCGCCCATCCCACCTGGCGGAACAGTAGCCGCTCCAAGCTGTGGCCACGGCAACCACGGCCAGGACGAGGGCCTCGGCGATCTCAAGCCACTCCGCCCGGTGCGACGGCTTGGGGTTGTGTTCGTGCTCAGTTAGTTTGTGTGCAATTTCGACGTTCATCCCTTCCGGCATGGGCCACCCCCCGTTTGACATGCGCCCAATGACTTTCTCAATTCACCGCAACTCCCTGGGCAGCGCGAACACCACGTTTTCCTCCCGTCCCGTGCTTTCCGTCACCGCCGTGGCGCCCAGCTCCCGCAGGCGAGCGATCACCTGTCGCACCAGCACCTCGGGCGCCGACGCGCCGGCGGTCACGCCGATGGCGGTTTTCCCGGCCAGCCAGGCCGGGTCGATATCCTCGGGGCCGTCGATCAGCCAGGCGGGCGTGCCCTCCTTCCCGGCCAGTTCCCGCAACCGGTTGGAGTTGGAGCTGTTGCGCGAACCCACCACCAGCAGTAACTGGCAGCGCCGCGACAGGTCCTTGACCGCGTCCTGCCGGTTCTGGGTGGCGTAGCAGATGTCGTCCTTGCGTGGCCCCTGAATTCCCGGAAACCGGGCGCGCAGGGCGGCGACGATTTGCGCGGTGTCGTCCACCGACAGGGTGGTCTGGGTCACGTAGGCCAACTCGGTGGGATCGCGCACCATCAGCGCCGCCACGTTCTCGACCGTTTCCACCAGATACAGCCGCCCGCCCCGGCTCTCGTCGTACTGGCCCATGGTTCCCTCAACTTCCGGATGACCGGCGTGGCCGATCAAGACCACTTCGCGACCCGCGCGGGCGTGGCGACTGACTTCCAGGTGGACCTTGGTGACCAGCGGACAGGTGGCGTCGAAAACCTTGAGATCGCGTCGCTCGGCGTCCTCCCGCACCGTCCGCGACACGCCGTGGGCGCTGAAGATCACCGTCGCACCGTTCGGCACCTCGTCCAGTTCCTCGACGAACACCGCCCCCCGCTGGCGAAGGTTATCCACCACGAAACGGTTGTGAACCACCTCGTGACGCACATAGATCGGCGCGCCGAACAGGTCCAGCGCCCGTTCGACGATGCCGATGGCCCGGTCTACTCCGGCGCAGAAGCCGCGCGGGTTGGCTAGATGGATATGTGCGCTCATACGGGCCTCATCGTGGACAGTTAGGCGGCGGGATCTTTTAGCTCGCTCGCGTTCCGGGACCACAAGCTATCCAGCACCAGCAACGTCGCACCAATGGTGATAGCCGAATCGGCGACGTTAAAGGCCGGAAAATACCAATGGTCATAATAGAGTTGGATAAAGTCGATCACCTGCCCGAGCCAGGCCCGGTCGATCAGGTTGCCAACCGCCCCACCTAGAATCAGCGCCAGCGCTGCCGCCAGCCATTGTTCCCCCGGCTTGAGTCGCCATAACCAGACGATCAGCCCGATGCTGACCAGCGTGCCCAGCCCCAGGAAGAACCAGCGTTGCCAACCGCCCGCGCTGGCCAGAAAGCTGAAGGCGGCGCCGGTGTTGTAGGTCAGCATCAGGTTGAACGAGGGCAGCACCGGCACCGGCTCGTGCATGGCCAGGGAGGTTACGGCGAGGAGTTTGGTGGCCTGATCGAGGGCGATCACCAGGACGCTGAGCCAGATCCATTTTTTCAACATCGCAAGTCCCAATTCATCAAAGAGACGGTATCCTCATGTCAGCCGAACCGGCGCTCTTCGCCAGCCCCAAACGCATTGTTCACGCAACGCCCGCACAGTTCCGGGTGCTCGGCGTTCGTACCGACATCCTCGCGGTGGTGCCAGCAGCGCACGCACTTGGCATGGGCGCTAGCCGCCACCTGGATTGCCAGCGGCTGGCCGTTGATCTGGACCTCGACTGCCGTTTCTGGCTTGGCGGCCAATGGCCGAACGCGGGCGTAGGAGGTGATCAAGAAGAAACGCAGTTCGTCGCCGATCCGGCTCAAATCCTCGGCCAAACTCCCATCGCAGCACAAGTCCACTTCCGCATCCAGCCCCGAGCCGATGCCGCCCGCGACCCGCAATTTTTCCAGTTCCTTGCTGACGGCCTCGCGCACCGCGATCAGTCGGTCCCAGTAGGCCGCGTTGAATGGTTCGTCGTCGCCGACCGTGAACAGCCCGGCATACCAGGTGGTCAGGAAGACCGACGGACCGCGCTCGCCGGGCAGGTTCCGCCAGATTTCCTCGGCGGTGAAGCTCAGGATCGGCGCCAGCCAGCGCGTCATCGCTTCCAGAATGTGATGCATCGCGGTCTGCGCCGAGCGGCGGGCGATGCTGTCACGCCCGGTGGTGTACTGGCGGTCCTTGATGATGTCCAGATACAGGCTGCCCAGGTCCACCGAGCAGAAATTGTGAATCTTCTGGTAGATCAGATGGAACAGGTACTGGTCGTAAGCCTCCAGGATTTCCTCCTGCAAGCGGCGGGTGCGGTCCACCGCCCAGCGGTCCAGCGCCAGCATCCGCTCCGGCGGCAGCCGGTCGCGGGCGGGATCGAAGCCGTTGAGATTGGCCAGCAGGAAACGGGCGGTATTGCGCATCCGCCGGTAGGAGTCGGCCATGCGCCTGAGAATCTCGTCGGAAACGCCCATCTCGCCGCGATAGTCGGTCGCCGCCACCCACAATCGCAGCACATCGGCACCCAGTGAGTTCACCACCTTCTGCGGCGCGACCACATTACCCAGCGATTTCGACATCTTGCGGCCCTGGGCATCCACGGTGAACCCGTGGGTCAGCAGGCCCTTGTACGGTGCGCCGCCGCGCATCGCCACCGAGGCCAGCAGCGAGGATTGGAACCAGCCGCGATGCTGGTCGGAGCCTTCCAGATACAGCTCCGCCGGAAAATGCAGTTCCGGGCGGCGGTCCAGCACCGAGAGATGCGTTGTGCCGGAGTCGAACCACACATCCAGCGTGTCGGTGGCCTTGTCGTAATTCGCTGCGTCCGCGCCCAGCAGTTCCGCCGGGTCGAGTTCGAACCAGGCGTCGATGCCGCCCTGCTCGATGCGCTGGGCCGCCTGTTCCATCAACTCCAGCGTGCTTGGATGCAACTCGCCGGTTTGCTGGTGGGTGAACAACGCGATGGGCACGCCCCAGTAGCGCTGCCGGGACACGCACCAGTCCGGCCGATTGGCCACCATGCCCTGAATCCGCGCCTCGCCCCAGTCCGGGGTGAAGCGAAGCTTCTTGATCTCCGTCAGAGCCTGGGCGCGCAAGGCATGCGGATGATCCATGCCGATGAACCATTGCGCGGTGGCGCGGAAGATCACCGGGGTCTTGTGCCGCCAGCAGTGCGGATAGCTGTGCTTCAGGCTGGCGACCCGCAGCAGCTTGCCGTGGACTTTCAGCGTGTCGATCACCCGCTCGTTGGCGGCGAACACGTGCAGGCCGGCGAACAACGGGGTATCGGGCAGGAAGCGGCCATCCGGCCCGACCGGGTTGTTCATCGGCAAACCGTAGCGCGAGCCGACCACGTAGTCTTCCTGGCCGTGGGCGGGAGCGGTGTGGACCGCGCCGGTGCCGGCGTCGGTGGTGACATGATCACCGAGGATGACCGGCACTTCCCGATCATAGAATGGATGGCGCAGGGCCAGCCCTTCCAGTTCGGCGCCCGGCCCATAGGCGATCACCTGGTAGTTGTCGACCCGCCAACGGGCCAGTGAGTCTTTCAACAGAGGCTCGGCGACCAGCAACCGCTCTTGACCCCGGTCGGTCTCGACCTGCGCGACCACGTATTCCAGCCCCGGATTGACCGCCACCGCCTGGTTGGCGGGCAAGGTCCACGGGGTGGTGGTCCAGATGACCACGGCCAGCGGTCCCTTGCCCGTGTGGCCCTCGACATGGTGCAGCCGGGCCAGCAACGCCTCGGGGTCCACCACCGCGAAGCGCACGTCGATCGCCAGCGCGTCGCGGTCCTCGTACTCGACCTCGGCCTCGGCCAGCGCCGACCCGCAGTCGATGCACCAGTACACCGGCTTGGAGCCGCGGTACAGGTGGCCGTTGGCGACGATCCGCGCCAGCGACCGCACGATGTCGGCCTCGGCGCGAAAGTCCATGGTCAGATAGGGTTTCTCCCAGTCGCCCAGCACGCCCAGCCGCTGAAAGTCGGCGCTTTGGCTGGCGATCTGCTCGGTGGCGAACGCGCGGCAGGCGGTGCGGAACTGGCGGGCGTCCACCTGGACCCCGACCTTGCCCAACTTTTTTTCGACCACCTGCTCGATGGGCAAGCCATGGCAGTCCCAGCCCGGCACGTAGGGCGCGTCGAAGCCGCCCAGCGTTTTGGCCTTGACGATGATGTCCTTGAGCACCTTGTTGACCGCATGGCCGATGTGAATCGTCCCGTTGGCGTAGGGGGGACCGTCGTGCAGAACGAACTTGGGCCGCCCGGCGAATTCGATGCGCTGGCGCTGGTACAGGTCTAGTTCCCGCCAGTAGCGCAGCAGCTCCGGCTCGCGTTTGGCGAGATCAGCCTTCATCGGAAAGGCGGTCTGGGGAAGATTGAGGGTGTCTTTGTAATCGGCCACGGTAAACCTCTGAAAAAACCGGTGCTCAAGCCCTCCCTTCCCGCGACGGAAAAGGAGTGAGGGGTGAGAGGATGGCTCCACTCTCCCCAAGGAGGAGAGGGGCTGGGGGTAAGGGGGTTCCTATACCCCGCGTAGCGAACCAGGTGCGAGCGGCTTGTTCGTCCCGCTGAATTTGCGCTCGCAAGGCCGCCAGGGATTCGAAGCGCTGTTCCGGACGAAGATAATGCAGGAAATCCACCTTGACGTGCTGGCCGTAGAGATCGCCCTGAAAGTCGAGCAGATGCACCTCCAGGCGCTCGCGCTCGCCCTCGACCGTCGGGCGGCGACCGACGTTGGCGATGCCGGGCCACGATCGTAGACCAGGACCGCTCATCAGCACGGCGTAGACGCCGTAGACCGGAGTGACGCGGCGATGCAGATGGATGTTGGCGGTGGGAAAACCGAGGGTGCGGCCGCGGCGGTCGCCGTGCGCCACTCGCCCGCACAGGTCGTAGGGTCGGCCTAGCAGTCGCGCCGCCAGTTCCAGATCGCCCTGAGCCAGCGCCTGGCGAACCCGGGTGCTGCTGACTCGTTCGCCGTCCAGGATGTAGCTGTGATTGTCCGCTACCTCGAACCCGTGGCGCTGACCGGCCTCGACCAGCATCGCGAAATCGCCGGCGCGGCGATAACCGAAGCGGAAGTCGTCGCCGACGACCAGATAGCGGATGCCCAGCCGTTGGACCAGCAATTCCTCGATGAATTGTTCCGCTGGCAACGCCGCCAACCGGTGATCGAATTCCAGACACAACACCCGCTCAATGCCCAGGTCATCCAGCGCCAGCAGCTTTTCCCGCAGGCGCATCAACCGGGCGGGCGGCGTCTTGGGGCCGGCAAAGAATTCCTGGGGCTGGGGCTCGAAGGTGATCACCAGTTGGGGCAGGCGCAGGCGCGCGGCCTGTGTAGCCAGTTGGGCGAGAATCGCCTGGTGGCCGAGATGCACGCCATCGAAATTGCCGATCGTGGCGACGCAGCCCCGGTGGCGAAAGCGCAAGTTATGTTGGCCGCGAATCAGTTCCATGCCGGTTTTTAAATAGGGTAGTGGCGAACGAAAGGCGGCATTATAGGGATAATTGGCGATTTCTTGACACCACGCCAGCGCGGGACGGAATGTCCGGCCCGTCGCGCCGTTCGGTGACGGGCGTGCGAACTACCGAAAGGCTTTCTTAAGGTCATCCCTGAACCTTCGCAATCCTTGTTTGAAAACGCCGACTTCCGGTAGCGGCGGATCCGGCCAGTTGGCCCGGTTTTCGCTGGGGCCTTTCGGCGTCGGCTTACTCGTTCGGTGATTGACTGCCATCATCCGGGAAGCTCGCGGCGTGGTTTTTTGCGCCGGCGGTTGAGTTGCCTGGCCAGTTTGAAGGGTTTGGGCGGCGCGCGGGCCACTCGCGGCAGCCGAGCCATTCGATTGCGGCTCCAGCTTCAGCGCCATGCTGACATCCGCATCCGCGATCGTGAGGGTGTTGCGTTCGGTTCGATAACCCGGACAGGCGATTTCAAGTTGATAGACACCCGCCCCCAGTTTCATCCCCGACTGATAAGGTTTCCGAACATTCCGTGGATTGATCAGGTGAATTTGGGATTCGGGTGGATCGACGTCGATCATGAGCGCATAGCGGGCTTTTTCCAGACTGATCAGCAGGGTCACGTCGTTCTCAGCGATTTTTGCGCTGGCCTTGCGCGTGACGTAGCCAGGATGGCTCACTTCAATTTCATAGGCGCCGGCTGGTAACCGTATCCCCGTCCGATAGGGCTGACCGACATTCAGCAGACGGACCATGGCGTTGGCGGGTTCGGTCTTGACCGTCAGGGCCCGCCAGGATTGCGACGGGGAAACCGGCGTGGTCGTGACCGACAGCACCAGTTTGTCGAGTTTGACCTGGACTGCGTCGATATCCCTATCCTCGATCTCGCCGCTGCGCAGGACGGTGCCGGTGCGGGTGTCGACCAAACGCGCCGAAACCCGGATTCGCTCCCCCAACCGGCTAACCGTGCCGGTCACGATGCCATGAATGCTGTAGAGCTTTCCCAGTTGCATGGCCGTTTCGGCATCGATGGGATCGATCGAGCCGGAGGCGTTGTTTCTGGCGATCCTGGCGATAGCGCTCAGGGATAGACGATCCTTGAGCGCGAAATAGCCCAGACTAGCGATGGCCGAGGTTATGGAGTCGGCGATGATAGCGCCGGCCTGGGGATCAAGATCACTACCGCGAACCGCAAACTCAACCACCGCGATCGCTTTTTTCGATTCCGATGGCCCGGCGGCCCACGCCGGTTGAATGGGAAACCCGGCAATCAGCCAACAGCCCATGAAGATGATCGCGCCAAGTCTTTTCAGGACATTCCGCTTTTTCATCACCCACGTCTCGATCAATCAATCAGCCTGAAGGCCGCCGTGGGGAGAGAATCCGGTGTTTCCCGGCCACTCCCACAATGCGCGCGGGTAGTCACGGTACAGTTCCCGGAACGCCCGTTGGTAATGCCGGTCGGCATGGACAATCCGCGCCAGTTCCCACGGACGGGTGAGGTGGCGCTCGACCCGCAGTGGATTGCGCCGACCCGCTTCGCCGATCTGTCGCGCCAGCAGTGCGCTGAACTCGCGCAACGGCAGCGCGGTGGGGGTCAGCGGATGCATGCAGTCGTGCAGATCGTAGGCGTCCCCACACCAGAACGCCGGCCGCGCCGCTTCGTAGTCGGGGGTACCGGGCGAAGGGGTACAGACGGTGAAGCTGCATTGCGCCGGCGGCATGGCGCCGACGTAATCGCGCAGACGCCGAAACTCGGCGTGACCGTACTCCGGGCGGACCATGAACGCGGCGTGGCAGGCGATGCCCAGCCGGCGCAGCGTGTCGTGGGCGCGCTCGTTGTGCGCCACCGTGCCACCCTTGCGCGCCGCCTTCAACTCCTGATTGGTGGCGAACTCAAAGCCGACGAACACGCCGTCCAGGCCAATCTCTCGCCAGCGTCGTAACAATTCCGGTGAATGGAGCACGGTCGTGGCGCGCGCCCAGGCGAAGTAACGTTTCTTGACCCCACGCCGCGCCAGCGCCTCGGCCAATTCGAAACCGTAAGCCTCGTCGATGAAATTTTCGTCATCCGAAAAATAGACGTGATCCGCTTCGATCCGCGCCAGATCCTCGGCCACCATCTCGGCCGGGCGTGGCCGATGGGCGCCGCCGCACAGGAGCGGCACGATGCAAAACGAACAGACCATCTTGCAGCCATAGGAGGTGCGCGCCATCGCCACCGGTGGGAGCAGAACCTGCCAATCGCGCGGCTTCTCGCACACCCAGATACAGTAATAGTGGCGACGGTCCCACAAGTCGCGGCGTGGGACGGGGATGGTGGCGGGATCGGGATAGCGGGGCCAGGTCTTGGCGGCTTCCGCATCGAAGCGCTCGTCGGCGAACAGCAGGTTGGCGATGTCCTCGGGTTCCTCGCCCCGCGCCAGCGCCGTCACCAAGGCGCGAAACGGCGCGCAGCCCTCGCCGCGCACGATGTAATCGATCACCGGAATATTGCAATCGGCGGGGGCGACGGTGGCGTGATGGCCACCGACCGCGATCCGGGCGTTCGGCAGCAACCGGCGGACCGTGCCGGCCAGCCGTTTCATGCTTCCTGCTTCGTGGCTGTAGGCGGTGAAGCCCACCAGGCCGGGCCGAAACCGGGCCAGCTCGCGCCGGAAAACGTGGTCGGCGAATCGGTACAGCCGCAGATCGAGTACCCGCACCTGATGTTCAGCGGGAATCGCGGCGGCCAGATAACCGAATTCCAGCGGCTCCAGGCGCTGGAAGCGTTCGAGGCCCAGCACGGTTTGAAGCTGGGCCCTAGGCTTGACGAGCAGAACGCGCATGGAGTTGCCCTTGATCGGTTACGGCATTCGCCGCCACTCGAACCCGACCAGATTACGCTCGGCGCGACTGAACTCCATCCCGATCAAGGTCACCGGCTGGCCGGCGTACTTCTGGTGATAACCGCGCGCCTGGATTTGTTCCAGGGCCCGGCCCGGCTCGCTCAGTTCCACCACCTTGAATTCCAGCAGCCAGGCCCGCCCCGCCCACTGGATGGTCAGGTCGATGCGGCCGTGGTTGGTGACGTCCTCGGGAATCACGGTCAACCCCAGGGCGGCGAAGTAGCAGTAGACCAGGGAGGCCCAGTAGCCTTCGTGGTCGGCGATATCGTTGCGCCGATGCCAGTCGTGGGGGAGGGAGGCGAAGAAGGCATGGAACGCGGCGCGCAGGGCGTCGGGGTCGTCGGTGTCCAGGGCGGTGAAAATTCGGTTCTGGGTCTGTTCCCGGCGCTGGAGATCGGGCGCCAGTTGGTTGAGCAGAACCTCGTTCAGGCTCATCCGCACTTCCTGATTGGGATAGCCGAGCCGGTATTTAATCCGTCCCGCCTGGCGAAGCTGTTGGCGCAGGGTGAGATAGCCGGTCTGGAACAGCAGGGTCTCCGGTTCGATGAAGCCCACGTCGAAACTGCTCAGCAGGGTTTCGCCCACTTCCAAATCGTCCAGCGTGGCCAGGGGATAGCGCCGCTTCCTGAGCAGGTTGATCAGGAAGGTCGGTGTCCCGGTCTCGAACCAATAGCTGCGAAACTGGCGGTTGCGCAAATACAGCAGAATGTCAAACGGGTTGTAGACTGACTCGCCAAGGAAGTTGTAGCCGTTGTACCACTGCCGTAGTTCCGCTAAATCCACTCCTTCCAGCCACGCCGCAAACGTGCCTTCCAGTTCGGTCTGGGTGTAGCCGCACACCGTGGCGAACCGCTGGTCCAGGGTGAGATCTTCCAGGTTGTTCAACCCGGAGAACAGCGAGACCTTGGAGAATTTGCTGACGCCGGTGAGCAGCACGAAGCGCAGCCGGGCGTCCTGGCTTTTGAGCACCGAGTAGAGGTTGCGCAACCCTTCGCGCAGTTCCAACGCCCGCTCCGGTTGGTGCAAATGATCCAGAATCGGCTTGTCGTATTCGTCCACCAGCACCACCACCCGCTCGCCAGATGTGGTGTGGAGCGCGCGGATCAGGCCGTGCAGGCGCAGGTGAATGTACGGATTGGCGGGTAGCGTTACTCCGTGCGCGGCGGCGCATTCTTCCAGTTGCACGGCAACCGATGCGGCCAGCGAGTCCACATCGCTCAGAATGCCCTCGCCGAAGTCCAGCACGATCACCGGATGGCGGCGGTTCCAGTCCCAGTGATCCTCCAGATGCAAGCCGGCGAACAGTTCCCGCTCGCCGGCGAACGCGGCGGCCAGGGTGCTGACCAGCAGGCTCTTGCCGAAGCGGCGGGGCCGGGCCAGGAAGTAGTACTTGCCTTCGTCGGCCAGCCGCGCCACCAGCGGGGTCTTGTCGACGTAGTAGTAGCCTTCCTCGCGGATTTCCCGGAAGGTCTGAATGCCGATGGGGAGTTTGCGCATGGTCGAAACACCCTGGTTTGTCGTCGTGTTTCCTGCAAGCCCAGATCCGTGAACTCACTCAAAGAGTCATTCTGGTTAGAGGCGCAACGGGTCGTCGTGCTTTTTATTCTGCTTGGGTTCGACTGACACTCAATTCATGTCGCCGCCAGGCGTCCGCCGTCAGGGTGGCCGTGGCCAGTTCGCACAGATGGCCGTGATGGGTGAAGAACAGCACCTGGGTTCGCCGGGCGAGTTCGGCGAGCACTTCTAGCGTCGCGGCGGCCCGGTCGTCGTCGAACTGCACCAGCAAATCGTCGATCACGATCGGAACCGCTTCGCGCTCCCGGAAGTGTTCTTCGATGGCCGCTAGGCGCAACGCCAAAAACAATTGGTCGCGGGTGCCCTGGCTCATGCCCACCATCTCCAGCCGCGCGCCGTCCGGGCGCTGGCCGAGAAGCATCTGCCGGTCATCCTCGTAATCCAGCACCAGGCCGCCGAAACTGCCTCCCGTGATCCGGGCGAAAATTTCGCTGGCGCGGCGCAACACCGGCCCCTGATGGCGTTCCCGGTACGCCTGCGCGACGCGCGCCACGATGGCGCCAGCCAGTCGGGCGCGGGCATAGGCACGGGCCTGCCGGGCGATGTGCTCGATGGTCTCCTCGGCTTCCTGTTGCGCGGCGGCGGCGGCATCCCCCCCGTCGATGGCGTCGAAGACGCGGCGCGCGTCCAGGTCGGCCGCATGGGCGGTTTCGACCCTGGTTTCCCGCTCGCGGATCCGCGTTTCCAGTTCGTCCAGGCGGGCGTTGGCGGCGATCAGGTCCACGCCCTCGACCTCGGCCAGCACCTGAACCAGCGGACAGGCGGCGCCGCGCACCAGTTGCTCCTCGATTTCCGCGACCCGGTCGGTCAAGCGTCGCTTGCGGGTCGCATCCTCTTCCACCGCCGCCAATTGATCCGGCGCTTCCACGTTCGCTTGTCGGGCCAGTTCCGCCAGTCGGTCGCGCTGGTTCGCAGCGGCGGCTTCCGCCTGATTCAATCGGCGCTGTTCCCGCTCGATGGCGGCATCGAGTTGCTGGCGCCGCTGATCGGCGTCCCGCGCCTCGCCCAGCGCGTTGTACAGGGTGAAAGCAACCTGGTCGGCCTCCGCCGCTTCAATAGGTTCGGCCACCGCCCGCGCCAGGTTGGTCAACGCCTCGGCGAACATGGAGCAAGCGGTCCGTTCCTTGCGAGCCTCATTGGCGAGTGTTTCCAGGGTGTTGAGTGTCTTGGCGAGTTGATCCCACTGGTCCAGGCGAACCCGCGCCTCGGCCGGCAATGCGGCGGGCGGCAGGCGCAACGCGGCGGTCGCGGCCTGCCATTGTTCCCGCCAGCCCGCGCGTTTTTCAGCCAGGCTGGCGCGTTTTTCGGCCACGCCGCGCAACTCGGTTTCGGCTTCGGTGCTGCGCTGCTCCAAGGCGACGCGCGCCGCCGCCAGCCGGCGGCCCTGCTCGATGGCCATTTTGGCGCGACCGAGCGCGGTTGGCAGCGCTTCGTCCTCGGCCAGGCCGGACAGACCACCGGCCCGCAACGCCCGGTCGAACGCCTGGCGCGTCGCGGCCAACCCCACCGCGACTTCCCGCTGTTCCCGCCGCAGCGTTTCCAGCCGGGCGGAGCGTTCGACCAGCAGCGCCTGCTTTTGCAGCCACTCCGCCGCCGCGCCGGGCGTCAGATCGGGCCGATGGATCGCGTGGGCGATTTCGGCCCAGCGGGCGTCGAGTTGGCCGCGTTCCAGCGCCAGCGCCGCGAACCGTTGCGCGAGGACGGTACGTTCCTCCCGCATGGCCGTGATGCGCTGGCGCAAGCTTTCGACGTTGGCGGCCCGCTTGGCGTCGGCGTGCAACAGATCAGCCAGGCGGTCGGCTTCGCGCAGGGCGGCTTCAAAGGCGGCCGGCAGCGGTTGCTCCGCCGCGTAATCCGCCGCCAGCCGGTCGGGGTCGTCCGCGCGGTCGACATAGGCCTGGCGGATCCGCCACCAGCCGTCGTCGCGCCGCTGCCGGGCCTGGGAGACATGGTCGTGGGTGACGATCTCGCCGGCGGCGGCCAAGGCGCGCAATTCCCGCTCCCGCTCGCCCAGGTCCCGTTGCAGAATACGGTCCTGATCCGCGAGCGAGCGCTCTTCCTCGGCGCATTGCCGATAGCGGTCGCCGATTTCGTTCACTGTGGCCAGCAGCGGGACGCGCAGCGCGATCAATTCGCCGAGCGCTCCATCCCACAGCGCCGCCGCCTCGCGGGCCAGCATAGCCGCCAATTCGGTGATTTCCCGCGCTAACTGGGCGTGCTGGCCGGCGAGGTCGCCAGGCGCGGCGGCTTGCTCGCGCGCCGCTTCCAGGGCCTCGAACGGCAGGGGCGGCGGCTGGTCTTCCCGTTCGTCCCGCAGGCGCTGGAGCGTCCCCACCAACGCGCGTTCCCGCTCCTCCAGTTGTTCATCCTTGATCAGCCAAGCGTCGTGGTCCTTCATCAGCGCCTCCACCCGCGCCCGCGTCGTGGGCGAAGGCAGCAGGGCCCGAACCCGCTCCGGCCATTCGGCGGGCGCCAGGTCCGCTACTAGCGCCGGATCTATTTCGGCCAACTGCGCGGCCAGCGTTTGACGCACGGCGGCCAGTTCCGCTTCGATCCGGGGCAGGTGCTCCAACGCACCCCGGTAGTCCTTCGCTCCATGGTGCAGCCGCTCGATGGCGCTGGCGTGCGCCAGCAGCGCATCGCGCACCTGGAGCGTGGCGCTCTGGCGCTGTAACTCCTCCAGCGCCGCCCGCGCTTCCCGTTGATTGTCCAAGGCAGCGCGCAGGCGTTCTTCGGTCTCGATGCGCTGTTGTCGCGCCTCGGGCGGCAGCAGCGGCACCGCGGCGAGCGTGGCCAGTTCCTGCAATTTCGCCGTGCGTTCCGCGACCAGCGGCAGATGCGCGACGACCCGGGCCAGCCGGCGTTGTTCCTCACGCAGATTCATCAATTCGGCCCGCAGGTCCGCATGTTTCTTGCCGGTTTGGCGCTGGAGCCGCTCGGCCTGTTCCCAGGCGGAAGACCGCACCGTGGCGTCGCGCGCCCGCTTGCGTTGCTCGTCCAGTTGCCGGAGGGCGATATTGATGGTTTTCGTGGTGGCCTGTGGGCGAAACAGCTTGTCCGCCTCGGCGTTGAGCGCCCCGGACAACTGGCGCAGGTCGGCCAGTCCCGCCGCCGCCGCGAACAGGCTTTGGCCGATTTCGCCCTTGCCTTCGAGCAAGACTTCGCTGCCGCGCGTCAGCCCGTCGAGATCGAGTCCGAACAGGGTGCGGTACAGCCCTTCGTCCAGGCCGCCGAGCACGCGGAGCAGAGTGTCCTCGGCCAGCGGCCGGTCGGTTTGCTCCTCGCCGCTGGCCTCGTCCAGCGCGAACAGAGTTTGCTTGCGCGCCTTGCGCCGCATCACCGCCAGCCGGCCGTTGCTTGCGGTCGTCAGCACCGCGCCGACCCGCAACTGGGGATGGGGATGGACGAAATTGTCATTGGTGCGTTCCTCGATCCCGAACAACAGACCGACGAGGGCGCGCAGCGTGGTGGACTTGCCGGCTTCGTTGGGGCCGTAGATCACATGGAAATCCGGCCCGCTGGCGAAATCGAGACATCGTTCCGAAAACGCGCCGTAGGCTTTCAGATAAAGGCGTTCGATTTTCATTCGCCGCCTTCCTCTCCGGCCAGCCGCGCCAGCAGATCCGACTCGACCTCGCCCAGCAGTTCGATCAGGCCCTCGGTCTCATCCAGGCGCGCGGCGGCGCGCAGATCCACCGGCAGTTTCCGCAACAGGTCGCTCAGCGCCTCCTCCGCCACCGCGCGCAGCAACGCCGGATCGGCGACGATCTCGCGCAATTCGCGCACCAGCAACCCGACGGGGTCATCACGTTCGGCGATGCGGTCGAGATCGAGTGGCGGGCGGGTGCGAAACTCGATCTTTTCGAGCCAGGCCCGACCATTCGAGGCTTGGAAGGCAGCACTGCGCAGTTCCTGCTCCATCGTGTCGGATCGCGCGGTCAGCAGACGATGCAGAGGACCGTCGCCCTGTAAGCGGACTCGCACCGCCAACACGCGGTCTCCCGCTTCGGTCAGCCGTTGCCGCAGACCCAACACGGCTGCCTCCAGCAAAGCTTCTTGGTCGGGCAGATCGCCGATGTCGAGCGTCAAGGTCTCCCAGCGCATGACATCCAGGGCGATGGTCTGGTGCGTGATCTCCCCGTCCTCGACCGTGACCAGCGCGCAGCCCTTGGGACCGGTTTCGCGGATGTGCCGACCCTGGGTGTTGCCCGGATAGACCACCCACGGTTCGCGGCACACCACCTCGGCGGCGTGGACGTGACCGAGCGCCCAGTAGTCGTAACTCTTGCCGCGCAGCACGTCGAGCGTGGTCGGGGCGTAGGGATCGTGGCCGGGGCGGCCGTCGAGCGAGGTGTGCAGCAGACCCAGGTTGAAGCAGCCGGGAATCGGGACCGGGTAGCTGGCGGCCAGATCGGCGGTCACGGCGGCGGTGGCGAAGCTTTGGCCGTGCAAGGCGACGCCGAGGTCGTCCAAGACCAGGGTTTCGGGCCGGGCATCCGCCAGCAATCGCACGTTTTTCGGCAGGCGCAAAACCTTGGTGAGCCGGCTGGCGGCGTCGTGATTGCCGCGCACCAGGACGACGGCGATGCCTTCCTCGGCCAACCGGCTCACGCCCTTGATGAAAAACAGCCCGGTGTTGTGATCGGGCCAGTCGCCGTCGTAGAGATCGCCGGCGATGACGACGAAATCAACTTGATGGTCGAGCGCGGCGGCGATCAGATGGTCGAAGGCGCGACGGGTCGCACCCCGCGCTTCGTCGACCGGGGCGCCGTCGTAACGGTCGAGGCCCCGGAGCGGGCTGTCGAGGTGCAGGTCGGCGGCGTGCAGGAAGCGCATGGGGCGGAGCAGTTGTAGATAAAACCCAACGCGGGTTCAGGGTTCGATCCGGCTGCCGAGCACC
Source organism: Candidatus Contendibacter sp. (assembly GCA_031732935.1). Lineage (GTDB taxonomy): Bacteria > Pseudomonadota > Gammaproteobacteria > Competibacterales > Competibacteraceae > Contendibacter. The sequence goes on along the minus strand of JAVMKH010000216.1, from coordinate 1,587 downwards.
TTCAGGAACGCATTCAACCAGGCGGGATGGGCCGGCCAGGCCGGCGCGGTGACCAGGTTGCCATCCACCTGCGCCTGATCCAGGCCGATGGCGGCATAGCAGCCGCCGGCGCGTTCCACGTCGGGGCCGACCGCTGGATAGGCGGAGCAGGTGCACCCTTCCAGCACGCCGGCCGCCGCCAGCACCTGCGCGCCGTGACAGATGGCGGCGATAGGTTTTTGGGTTGTGGCGAAGTGGCGGACGATTTCGATGACCCTGGGATTCAGGCGGATGTATTCTGGCGCCCGCCCGCCGGGGATCACCAGGGCATCGTAATCCTCGGCCCGAACTTCAGCGAAGGTGGCGTTGAGGGTGAAGTTGTGGCCCGGTTTCTCGCTGTAGGTCTGGGCGCCGTCGAAGTCGTGAACCGCGGTGCGCACCTGCTCGCCGGCCTGCTTGTCCGGGCAAACGGCCTCGACCGTGTGTCCGACCATTTGCAGGGCCTGAAACGGTACCATGACCTCGTAGTCTTCCACGTAATCGCCGACCAGCATCAAGATTCGCTTGGCGCTCATCTGGGTACTCCTCAGAAAAGGTTTTGCGGGGGGTGGATTCGCGACTGGGATACGATTTAAGCGTACATTGAGGACGCCTCCACCGCCAGCCAGGGTCAATACCCTGAGGTGGTGGACGTGCCATTGGGCGAGGATGCCGGTCGTACCCGTCGCGACCACTCGGACCAAAATCTGGCCCTGATCCGCTGCATGGCTCACGCCGCGCCGCGCCGCCTTCGGCGAGGATTATCGTTTGCGCTTGCTCCTTGGCTAGCCCAGTCCGACCATAGCGAGATTGCCCTGCCCCGGCTATCGCTAGTGTTGATGTATCTCGAAATGAGATATATAATTGCCTCTCGTGTACAAGCGACGGAGGGTCTGGATGCATGTGATCAGTCAAAAACGGGTTTGGGAAGCCCAAGCAGCGCACAAGGACACCGCTACCGCCCTGGAGGGGTGGTACAGAATCATCAAAGCCAACACGTTTGAAAACTTTGCCCAACTTAGGAGGATTTTTCCCAGTGTCGATAAAGTCAATGACAAGTATGTATTCAACATCGGAGGTAACAAACTCCGCTTGATCGCCAACATAAACTTTGAAAGAAACAAACTTTTCATCAGATGCATATTGACTCACAAAGACTACGACAAGGAACGGTTGTAGGCAGGCTTTAAAAAAGCCGGGGTCCGGGGAATGGACTCAGGCTTCATAAGGAGACCGGAGCGTTTATCATGGGTACGACATTGAAGACTATTATCGAACACTGGAAATACATCGCGCCTATCGTCAAGCGCCCGGAAAATGAAAAGGACTATGAAACATTGGTCAGCCATTTGGATACGCTGCTGGACCTGGTGGGTGATGATGACCGTCATCCGTTGACGGGGCTGGTGGATATCATCAGTGACCAGATCAGCGCCTACGAAGCCGAGCACCACCCGCCGCCCGTGGCGATGGGGGTTGCCGCGCTGCGCTTTCTGATGGACGAACACGGCCTAACGCAATCGGATTTCAAGCAGGAGATCGGCAGCCAAGGCGTCGTGTCGGAAATTC
>JAVMKH010000215.1:8118-10142 GCA_031732935.1 Candidatus Contendibacter sp. | reverse complement strand
CGTCGCGCATGTTGACCAGCGCCATCTGGCAGGCGGCGACGCCGGTGCGGCCCGCGACACGAATCTTGCGCGGCTGCGGCGGCCGATAGCCGATCTCGGCCAGCGCCCGAACCTGGGCCTTGGCCACGTACAGCAACTCGTTGGGGTTGAACACGATCACGTCGGACGATTTGAGATGACCGAGTTGCTTGGCTTCCTCGGCGCTGCGCGAGACCTTGGCCATCGCCATCGCCTCAAAGTAGCCCCGCAGGAACGGCAGCAAATCGCCGCCCTTGGCCTCGTTCATGGCACGCAGGGCAAATTCCTTGCAGCCGCCGCCGGCTGGGATCAGCCCAACGCCGACCTCGACCAAGCCAATATAGCTTTCCAGAGCCGCCACCACCCGATCGCAGTGCATCAGAAACTCGCAGCCGCCACCCAGCGCCAGGCCCTGCGCGGCCGCCACCACCGGAATCGCCGAATAGCGCAGCGCGGCGGTGGTTTGCTGGAACTTGGCGACGCCCTTCTCGAACGTCTCGAAATCGCCCGCCAGCACCACCGGGATCGCCTGTTGCAGATTGGCGCCAGCGCTGAATGGGGCCTCGGTCTGCCAGATCACCAATCCGCTGAACTTCCGCTCGGCGATCCTGAGGGATTCCAACACCCCGTCCAGCACATCCTCGCCAATCACGTGCATCTTGCTCTTGAAGCTCAGCACGCCGATGTCGTCGCCCGTGGTCCACAGCCGCACGCCGGTGTTTTCAAACACCGTCTCGCCGTAGCGGTGCGGCGCTTCGCCCAGCACCCGTTCGGGATACGGTTGACGCTGATACACCGGCAAGGTGGAGCGCGGCTTGTAGGCATCTTCAACCGCCGAGTAGGAACCCTCCGGCCGATGCACGCCATCCACCTGCTTGACCCACGCTGGCAGCGGGGTCCTGGTCATCGCCTTGCCAGCGGCGATGTCTTCCTCGATCCACTCCGCCACCTGCCGCCAGCCGGCGATTTGCCAAATCTCGAACGGCCCCATGCTCCAACCGAAGCCCCAGCGGATGGCCAGGTCGATATCGCGAGCCGTGTCAGCGATTTCGGCCAGCAACACCGCCGCGTAGTGGAACACATCGCGCTGGATCGCCCACAGGAATTGTGCCTGCGGATGGTCGCTGGCGCGCAGGGCGGCGATCTTCTCGGCCGGATTCCTGATCTTCAGAAGCGCCTGCACCGCCTCGTCCAGCCTGGCCCCCGCGTCTCGATATTCGCCGGTCGCGGTATCCAGGACCTGCTTGCCCTTGTTGGCGTAGATGCCGATCTTAGTCTTCTGGCCCAGCGCGCCCTTCTCGATCAGAGTGTTCAACCAGGCGGGCGGGCTGAAATACTGCCGCCACGGATCGTCGCGCAACGCCAGCGCCGAACCCTTGAATACATGGCCCATGGTATCCAGGCCCACCACGTCGGCGGTGCGGAACGTGGCGCTCTTGGGCCGGCCAATCGCTGGGCCGGTCAGCGCGTCCACCAGATCCAATCCCAGCCCGAACGCCTGAGTGTGGTGGATGGTCGCCGCCATCGAAAAGACGCCAATGCGGTTGGCGATAAAATTGGGGGTGTCCTTGGCCCGGACCACGCCCTTACCCAAGGTGCTGACCAGGAAGGTTTCCAATTGGTCTAGAATGGCCGGATCGGTGGCTTGGCAGGGAATCAGTTCCACCAGCGCCATGTAGCGCGGCGGGTTGAAGAAATGGATGCCGCAGAACCGGGGGCGCACGTTCTCGGGCACCGACTCGGCCAGCAGACTCAAGGGCAGGCCAGAGGTATTGGTAGCCAGGATCGCCCGATCATTGAGATAAGGAGTGACCCGCTTGTACAAGTCGGCTTTCCAGTCCGGACGTTCGGCGATGGCTTCGATCAGCAGATCGCAGCTCCGCAGTTCGTCCAGGTGCTGGTCGTAGTTGGCGGGCTGAATCAGTTCGGCCCGTTCCTTGGCGGCGAACGGGGCCGGGCTCAGCTTGACCATGCTGGCGATGGCCTTGGTCACGATCCCGTTGGGA
>JAVMKH010000215.1:0-8108 GCA_031732935.1 Candidatus Contendibacter sp. | reverse complement strand
CACCGGCACGTCGGCGTTGGCCAGATGGGCGGCGATCTGCGCGCCCATCACGCCCGCGCCCAGAACCGCCACCCGGCGGATGGATGCTGCGTTACTCATAGCGTGAATGTCCTCTCGTCAGGCTGTCGAAACACGCGGCGGAACCGCCGTTCCTTCCATCATGCGCTGGCAAAAATAAAGCCGGGGACGGGGCCCCGGCTTTCTCGATTTGGCTAATTACCGATTTTTCAAGGCTTAAAACTTGTAGCTGGCCTGGATGCCGACCAGATTGCCCGAAGCGCTATAGTCAAGCAACAGATTCTGGACCACCAGCCCGGCCGGGAATGGCGCGGGCGCCAGATTGATGGTTTCCTCGGTTCTAGCGTCGTCGAACGAGATGTACATATAGCCGAAATCCACCGACAGGTTCGAATTGGGGTGGTAGCTGAACCCTAACGCGAAGGCGTTGCGGTCGCTGTCGGGAATGCTCGGATGGCGGTACTCGGCCGAGCGGATCGGCGTCTGGTCGTAGACGTAGCCCGCCCGGAAGGTCCAATCCGGGTTGTAGTCATAAGTGACGCCGAGATTGAACGACCAGCTATCCTTCCAGTTTTCCACAACGGTGGACAACGGGCCGCTGCCGTCGGCTTTATCAATCTGGAGCTTCTGGAACAGGCTCCAGTTGGTCCAGCGCGCGCTGGCCATGACCGCCCACTGATTATTTAGCCGCATGTAGAAGGCCAGCGCCGCCCAGTCTGGCGCGGTCCAGTCCGCCGTGACGCCCGCTTTGCCGTTCGCGGTTGGAATATAGTCACTGACGGTGTTATCCCCCGCCAGGGTATAGTCGACCCGAGACCGGTAGCTCAAACCGATCCGGGTATTGGGGTCGAATTCGTAAGTGGCGCCCAGGTTGAAGCCGAAACCCCAATCATCGCCTCGCACATCCGCGTAACCGTCGTTGGCGGGACTGAGTGGATTGAACAGCGCATGGGTCAGGGTGACATCGGCATATTGCGCACTGACGCCGAAACCGAGCGACAACTGATCGGTGACCCGGTAGGCGATCCCCGGATTGATATCGATGGTTTTCAATTCCGACTCGACCGCGCTATAGCGACCCACCCAATTCCTGCCGTAGTTGGTGGACACGGCGAACGGCGCGGTGATGCCCAAGCCAAATCGCATCCGGTCGTTGATGTCCATCGCGAAAAACGCGTTGGGCACCACGTTATCGGTGCCGCCGTCGTCGTTGCAGCGTACCGCGCCGCCAGGACGACAATCCGGCACGGAGACAAACACCGGCAAGGTGCCCGGCTTGGTGAGCACGTCTCCCAGATTGGCCGGAAATCGGGTGGTCGAACCGGCATCATTGGTATCTATGCCAATCCCGATGAAAGTAAAACCCGCCTGCGCCTGCATTCCCTTGCTCAACATCATGTCGGCGGGGTTGTAGTGCACCGCCGAGACGTCATCGTTCGGTAAGCTTCCTCCCGCGAACGCCCGACCCAGGCCGGTGACGCTCTGCTCGCTGATCTGCAAACCCGAGGCGTAAGCCTGGCTGGTGACGGTCAACAATCCAGCGATGCCCAGGAACAGTAGTGAATCATGTGTTTTAGGGTGCATCATTGTTTTGCCCTTTGTCATTGTCTATCAAGACTTTGTAATGGATTTTCGGCCCAACGGGGACTGGCCGACGAATTTTCCGAACCTGGCCCCACCCTGGCCATCACGCGGTCTCCTCCGCCCTTTCTTCCAGCGGCGGCGCGCGCAGTCCGACCGCCAGGAATTGAATCAACTGCCGCAACAACCATTCCTCGTCCCCGGCAACCCGAGCCGCGAACGGTATTTGTGGCAACCGCGCGCCCGCATACGTGAACGAGAGTACCCCCAGCGTGAAATACAGTCGCCACCGCAATTCTTCGGGTTGTAATTGCGGCAGGGTTCGCCCCAGCGTCTGTTGAAACCGCTCCAACACCGGGGCGTACTGGTCGCGCAGAAAATCCCGCAGGCCGGCGGAAGCCTCGATCTGCGCCCGGCCCAGCAGGCGGGTAAACCGTTCGCCCTGCCCACCCGCGCGGCGTAACCGCAACGAGGGTTCGATGAAGGCGGTCAACACCGCTTCCACCGTCACCGGCCCGCCGGTTTCCAACGCCGCCAGCCGGGCCAGCCGCTCCTCGTTCAACACCTTTAGCCGGCGGGCAAACACCGCGCGCAACAATTCGTCCTTTGAACCAAAGTGGTAGTGAACGGCCGCCAGATTAGCCCTGGCTTGTGTCGTGATCGCCCGCAGCGAGGTTTCCGCGAAGCCGTGCTCGGCAAACAAGGCTTCGGCGGTATCCAGGAGGCGCTGGCGTGTATCATCTTCCATCCCGAAGTGGCCTATTTCAAACGTTTGTTTGAATTATCACACAATATACTTAAAAAAAATGCACAATCTGGCTGTTTCATGAGCGATTCAGCACCAGACGCTGTACCGCCACCGCATCGAAGGGCCAGTCCAGCTCTTCCCTCGCATCTAACCGACGCAGTACCGGAATCCGGACGCCGTAGCGTTCCAGTAAATCCTCGTCGTCGGCGATCTCCACCATGCGGAATGGCACGGCCACCGCGCCGCGAACCAAGTCGGCGGCCCGCTCGCACAGATGGCAGCCGCTGGTGACGTACAGCGCCAGCAATGGCGCGCGCTCCTCTTGTTCCATGCAATCTCCCCTCGTGTCGAAAATCCTCACCTCGCCAAGGCATCGCGCCCGTGCCCTTCGTCGCGGAAGCGATTATGATTCAACAATCCCGTCCCCTACGGTCGCTCATCCCCACCGTCGTCCCCGAACCTCGAATGGCCAGACTGCTGCACGAACTCATTCTCGAACAGGCGGGTCGTCGTCCCACCGCGACCGCCGTCACGCATCACCAGTCCTCGTTGGATTATGCCGCCCTCGCCAATCAAATCCAGGCCGTGGGGCGCGGGCTGCGAGCCTTGGGTTTGGATCGGGCGGAGCGAATAGCCGTCTATCTGCCGAAACGTTTGGAAACCGTGGCGGCTCTGTTTGGCGCCACGCTAGCTGGTGGCGTGTTCGTCCCGATCAATCCCTTGCTGAAGCCTGAACAAGTCGCTTACATCCTGCGTGACTGCAATGTGCGCATCCTGATCACGGCTCGTGATCGGGCGACCCTGCTAGAAACAGCGTTGGCTGATTGCCCCGATCTGCATACCCTGGTGCTGACCGAGGAAGCCATTCCCGCGCCCCAGCGCCCGCGTCATTGGCAAATCCTCGACTGGTCAACGCTGCTGAGCGCGGCCAACGGCCCGCCGCCAGCGCGAATCATCGATCTGGACATGGCCGCCATTCTCTACACCTCGGGCAGTACCGGCAAACCCAAGGGCGTGGTACTGTCGCACCGTAATCTGCTGACGGGCGCCCACAGCGTCGCCGAATACCTCGGTAATCGACCCGATGACCGTATCTTGGCGGTGTTGCCGTTCAGCTTCGATTACGGTCTGAGTCAGCTCACCACCGCCTTTGTCGCCGGCGCGCGGGCGGTGCTGATGGATTATCTGTTGCCGCGCGACGTCATCAACACTGTCGCCCGCGAGGGCATCACCGGACTGGCGGCGGTGCCGCCGATGTGGGTTCAACTGGCGGCGTTGGAATGGCCAGCGGCGGCGGCCAGTCTACGCTACCTAACCAACTCGGGCGGAGCGATGCCGCGCGCCACCTTGGCGGCCCTGCGCCGCGCCCTACCCAATACCACGCCTTATCTAATGTACGGATTGACCGAGGCGTTTCGCTCCACCTATTTGCCGCCCGAGGAAATCGAGCGCCGGCCGGATTCCATCGGTAAGGCCATTCCGAATGCTGAAGTTCTCGTTGTGCGCGAGGACGGCACGCCATGCGCGCCCGGCGAACCTGGTGAACTGGTGCATCGTGGCTCGCTGGTGGCGCTCGGTTACTGGAACGATCCGATCAAGACCGCTGAACGATTCCGTCCCGTCCCCGGCCAAAATCCCGGCCTGCCACTGCCGGAGCTGGCGGTGTGGTCGGGCGATACGGCGCGGATGGACGAGGACGGTTTCCTGTATTTCATCGGCCGCAAGGATGACATGATCAAAACCTCCGGTTACCGGGTCAGCCCAACCGAAGTCGAGGAAATCCTCTACGGCAGCGGTCGGGTCGCCGAGGCGGCGGCGCTGGGGATTCCCCATCCGGCCCTAGGCCAAGCCATCGTCGCCATGATCAAGCCCGTGCGGGAACCGTTTGACGAAAGCGCGCTGATCGCCCATTGCAAACAGCGTTTGCCCAATTTCATGGTTCCGCTGCGCATCATCGCCCGTGCTGGCGACTTGCCGCGCAACCCCAACGGCAAGATCGACCGCAAGGCCCTGGTCGAGGAGTTGCGCGCATTGTTTCCGGAGCCGCCACCATGACCGCCGTTCGACCCACCCACTGGCCCATGGACCCGTTTCCGGTGATCGACGACTGCCTGTGGATCGGCGGGATGTCGCTGACCCAACTGGCGACGCGGGTCGGGCGGACCCCGTTTTACGCCTACGACCGCCGCTTGCTGGATGCGCGGGTGGCGCTGTTGCGGCGCGCGTTGCCAGGAGCAGTCGAATTGCATTATGCGGTCAAGGCCAATCCGATGCCGGCCGTGGTTCAGCACATGGCCGGTTTGGTGGACGGGCTAGATGTCGCCTCGCTTGGTGAGTTGAAAGTGGTGTTGGATACCGACATGGACCCGGCCCGGATCAGTTTCGCCGGGCCGGGAAAACGGTCGCTGGAACTAGCCGCAGCCATCGCCGCCGGCATCACGATCAATCTGGAGTCGGCCGGGGAATTGGAAATGGCGGCCCGGCTGGGGCGAGAACAAGGCCGAAAACCCCGAGTCGCGGTACGGGTCAACCCGGATTTTGAGCTAAGGGCGTCCGGGATGAAGATGGGTGGCGGTCCCAAACCGTTCGGGGTGGACGCCGAGCAGGTGCCGACGTTGCTGCGACGGATCGGCCAACTGGAGCTGGATTTTCAGGGCTTTCACATTTTCGCCGGCTCGCAGAACCTGCGCGTAACAGCCATCGTCGAAGCCCACGACCACACTTTTGACCTGGCGTTGCGGCTGGCGGCCGATGCGCCGGAACCGGTACGAGTGCTGAACATCGGCGGCGGCTTCGGCATTCCCTACTTCCCCGGCGACGCCCCGCTGGACTTGCAACCCATCGCCGCTAACCTGGATCGCTGGCTGCCAAGGGTGAAGAAACACCTGCCGGAAGCGCGGGTGGTGCTGGAACTGGGTCGGTATCTGGTGGGCGAGGCTGGGATTTACGTGGCCGAGGTGGTGGATCGCAAGGTCTCGCGCGGCCATACGTTTCTCGTCACCAACGGCGGCTTGCATCATCACCTGGCGGCGTCTGGCAATTTCGGCCAAGTGATTCGCAAGAATTACCCGGTCGTGGTCGGCAACCGGGTGGTGGGAACCGAGCGGGAAACGGTGACGGTGGTCGGGCCACTCTGCACGCCGCTCGACGTCCTGGCCGAGCGGATGGAACTGGCCAAGGCGGACATCGGCGATCTGATCGTGGTGTTCCAGTCCGGGGCTTATGGGCTGACCGCCAGCCCGACCGGGTTTCTCAGTCATCCAGCTTGTGGGGAGGTGCTGGTCCAATCACCCGAACTATTCTTGGATCCAAGCCAAATTGGGTGAAGCTTTCCCATGCTCGCAAAAATAAGAGATGGCTTTCTTTACCATGTCCTTATCGACGCACTGATTGGATGGATAACTCCCCAGTTGTCCACCAGTAACCACATCCTCATAGTCAGCATCAGATTTATTAGGGTCTATCAGCGTATAAAGCTCTTCGTCAATCTGAAAAGCAGCAAACACAACAAATTTTCCACCGCCCCCACCGACGGTTAAAATTGCGTCATCACTGACCCAAAATTCGACCGAAGTTCTTTTCTTCCCATCGAGACGATCCAGCGCGGCATAAGCTTGACTTAAATCTGTACATTGGTGTTCGATGGTCTTAAGTTGAGCGCCAATCCATTCCTCTTCAAAAATCTTTTTTACTTTCATGAAGCATCCTCAGGTTGGTTCAAAGGTTTGAGTTCCACTTGGTGAGTGAACCACAAGACGCTTTACCCCTAAATTTCTTGCAAGAGATCGCAATCCTCCAAAATGACCACATGCTTGACATGGGTCGCGATCAACGTGTAGTTCAGCCTCCTCGGCCGTGCCTGCCGCCCCATCATTGATCGCCTTTTGAACCGCCTCGGCTTCGGCATGGGTCTTGGTTTGGGCATTGACTTTTTTCAAGGTTATTTTCGTCTTCGGATTTTGGATACTTGAGTTAACCCCTTCATATGCCTTTCCATTAATTATTAGTACGGCCGCGGTTGATTGATCGTCCTGCGAACCAGCCACGGGAAGCTTAAGTCGCTCACGTATTTTTTCCAGCTTTCTAATGGGAGAAAGCGGACAGCTTTGTTTAACTCCTTTAGCTGGACCAAGAGGCTTCTTTCCGGCAGCTTTTTGCTGCCTGTCTCTTTGTTCGCGAGTTGCAATTTTTGGCATCGTCGATCTCCCTCAATTAAGCCAGCCATTTACCTAAATAATCCAAGGCATTTTTGCGGAGCAACTCGCCTTTCTTTATCGGATCAACCAATCCCGCATCCTTCAAGACCACTTCCGCCCACGGACACTGCGGATCCTTGTCAAACTCTCCACCCAACATGAGCATCAAACTGATATAGATAGCGATTCCTTTCTCGTCGGTAAATCCATAACCTCTGGCGGACTGATAGCCTTGCCGAACCAGTTGCCGAATAGCCGGATCACCCACTGCCTGGTATTTCTCAGGAAACAAGGCGTAGAGCAGCTTGAGCATGTAGTCTCCAAAGCTCAGTTCCTTATCCTCACCCGTCCGTGACAGGGCGCTGGCCGGTAGTTCGCAAATCTTGCGCAGGGCGCGCTCCTCGTACTGGCTTTCCCGGCCCGCCGCCTCATTAAGAAAAGCCATCGCCCGGTCATGAAGCTTGTCGATGCGATCGCTTGGTTCAACGACATCTTCGTCCTTGAGAATCTTGCCCGCCCAAGGCAACTGAGGGTCTTGGTCAAAATAGCTGCCCAGCATGAACATCAGACCCACGTAGAGATGCAGATCGCGTTCGGAAACCACTTCGTATTGTTCCGCCCGCTCGATCCCCAGGCGAATCACCTTGAGCACCTGTTCATCCCCCAGGATTTCACAGTGCCTGGGAAAAAATTCCTTCAGGTGTTCGAGCAACCGGTTTTCGAAATTGTGAATGGCCGCCTGCTCGAAAGTCGTCATCTGGGCTTCGCGCATCACTAACATGGATCGTCTCGCTCCATCGTCCGCCAATCTCAGCCACCGATCAACACCGTCATCTCCCCCTTCGCGATCTTGTTGGGCGGACCCACCGCCTCCAAGATCGTGTCACCCATGCGACAGGCGGGCAGGTTATTGATAAAAACCGTCTTGCTGCCGTCGATGACCACACCGGGACCGTGCGGCGGAATCGGCAGTGGTGTCGTGCACATGTGAATATCCGCGCCCGCCGCCGCGCTGGTGATCATACTGCCCATGGTGGACGCGGCCGTGGCTTTCGCGGTTTCCTCGGCCGCCTTGGCTGCGGGCAGGCCAGGCGTACCCGCCGCCGCGAGCGTCGCCGCTTCCGCTGTCTTGATCGCCGCATCCGACGTTTGCTTGGCCGCTTGCAGCGCGGGCGCGGCGGCGGCCAGGATTCCTCGCCAAGCGGAAAGGAAACCGATCTTGACATCCAGACTGCCAGGACCGCCCGTCAACACTGGCGGCAGGGGATGAACCACAGGGTCGGTGATGCGCGCGGCTGGTTTACCCGCCATGTCAACCTCCTCTACCTAACGTCCCGCACCGGAAGCGGTGGGGTCAGCACGACTCGCTCTTTCCGGCACTCATCGCCTTCGCGCCAGAATTTCAACAGGGCCACGGGATTCTCGTCCTCGACGATATAGCGCAGCACGGGTCCAAAGATCGTTTGCAATTCCAGCTCATTGCAGGTCGGCAAATAAACCCGCAACACCCGGGGATCGTAATAGCGGAAATAGAGCGGGGTCAGGTCCGGCCCGTACACCTTGAG
>JAVMKH010000214.1:0-51898 GCA_031732935.1 Candidatus Contendibacter sp. | reverse complement strand
ATCTGGCGGGCGAAAGCCTGGGGATTTTGCCAGGGCTGGTTGTCGTAGTTTTCCTCCGCCAAGGCGACGTGGCCTTGATCCAGATCCACCGCCACAACCACGGCGACGTGGCCGTGGCGCCATTCGGGATCGGTTCGATCCGGGTAATAAACCAGCAAATCCCCGCGCCGGGGCGGGCGCCGGGCGGTGCCGTTGATAGACCGAGCGAGGGGAAACGGTTGTTGGGTTTCCAGGTTTTTCCCTTCGGTCAGGTACAGAATCTCGTAGGCGCTGTCGATACTGCCAAAGGTGATGCCCCGGTTTTTCATCCACCATTTGCGGGCATATTCCACACACTGGTAGGTTACGCCGACGTACTGGAGGTGGTCCTGTTTGGGGTTATCCGCGTGGACCGAGACAACGCCCGAGGATCGGTCCAGAAAGGAATACTCCGGCCGGATGCAGGTCGAGACGCAGTTGGAACGGCTTTCCGCTCCGTCGGCGGTGCCCAGCACCGTGCCGAAGGGCGTGACGCAAGGACCGTCGCAGGCGTGTTTTCCTTCGGTGAATAGCCGGTCGCTGTCCTCTTTCGAAAAAGCGGGTGGTTTGGGTAAAAGCCCAAAACCGTCGGTGTACGGTAAATCCACCCCGACAGCGGTGGAGAGTGTCGATGGGGTCGCAGCCGCCGGGGCGGTGTCCGCGTCGGTCCGGGTGGGCGCCCACCCGGACAGGAGAGCCACGCCCAGCAGGAGCGTCCAGGCTATACCCGATACATCCATCGAATGCCAGCCACTGATTCGTTGGCGCCACGACATCTCGTTTCCTCCCACTTTTTGTCCTGAAATTGCGGGCCGCTGGCCGGCGGGGGGCCGTTTTCTACGCGGTCCACGCTTGCAGTTCGATGATATTGCCTTCGGGATCGGTAACGTAACACCAGGTCACTTTCGCGCCGGTGGCAACTTTTAGGGTCACGATCTCGCCGATGGCTCGGCCGCCCCGTTGGAGAACCGCTGTTCGCGCGTCCGCCACGTCCGCCACGGAAAACGCGATATGCCCGAAGCCAGGACGATCCACGGCGGTCGTGCCGCGCTCTGTCCGCGTGTTGTAACTGAAAATCTCCAGCGTGGGGCCAGCCGCTCCGTAACCGGGCAAGCGTAGATGGACGCCACGCAGATGGGCGCCTGGAATACCCGTGCCGGCTTCCAGTGATTCGCCTCGAAAGTCGCGCTCCGGTGGGACGGGAACGCAACCGAAGAGTTGCTGGTAAAAGTCGCTCAACGCCCGCCAGTCGTCGGCGATGAGGTTGGTATGGACGTATTTGGCGTCGATCATCGTGTGGTCTCTCCCGGGTTGCTTGGGTCCACGATTCAGCGATCCGCGCACAATCCCTTGGGCGTCCAGCCGCTGGCGGGAATCTTCCAGGATTGGGTCGAGTCATGCACCACGAGCACGAACGAACGGCGGGTTTCCGTGCCCGTGCTGGTGAGTTGCATCGGCTGGCCGCCCGCAATCAGGAGCGGTTCCCCGCCCGCTCGACCGATCTGCTTGCCTTGGGAAGTCTCCACGCACACCTCGCCCGAGAGGATGTACAGCGCCTCGGGTCCGGCAAGCTGGTGGATATCGGTTTGAAAGCCGGGTGATGTTGCGGTTTGCAAGTAGGTCGCCGTCATGTTCGCACTGCTCGCGCCGAGCGGGAGCGGGCCGATCTTGGCAACACGGTTACCGCTAGAGGGCCGCCAGTCCGCCTCGGCGATCGTGAAAAGCCATACTCGATCAAAGGCTTCCACCGCTGTGCTCCGCGCGCCTTTGGCAGCCTCCGCTGCGGCCTGAGTCGGATAAGCATCCAAGTGCCAGTAAAGTGGCGTCTGTGGCAGTTCGCCCAGAACAACCGTGGCGATGGCGTTAGCGCCCGGGCGCTTGGTCTGGGCCAGCGCTACATCGCCGCACGCTGACACTACAGCCAAGCAAACGATGGCGTTCACCGTAAAAGGGGTACGCCATAATATCTTTATCAGGCTCTTCATATTTTCTCCTGACTCAGAAGTTGTGTAGTGACTATGGAATGTTATGGAATCGAATGGCGAAAAAACGCCACGGAAATTTCTCCGATGGTTCGGAAGCTCGATGCTTCTTTAGTAAACGTAGAGTGCAATTCTGCAATTACAAGTAAATTAATCGTAAATCAGTTTTACTTTGCCCTCGCTGGTTAAAGAAGCCGCCTCAACTGCGCCGGAATCCGCTCCACCTCCCGTTCTTCCCCCGCCCCCAGCGTCACCGCCGCATCGCCCGGCCTGAGCCAGAACTGCACCACCTCGCCCCGGATAGCGACTCGATCCAGCCACGGCTGTAGCTCTAAAGCACGGGCGTAGTGCAGGGCGAGGATGTCGTCCCGGTAGCTGGCCGGGTTGTAGCTATCCACGGTCTCAAGCCGCCCCGTCATTGCCGGCCCCAGGCCATCGGGCATTTCTATCTCGCCCAGCAGGAAGTAGGGCCGGGACTGATCGATCCGGCCGAAGAGCCAACGCAGCGTATGGCCCCGCAGATCCACCCGTTCCGCCACCACCCGCAGCGACTCGCCTTGGATGAGCCGGGCCTTCAACGGATACAGGTTGTGGTGGGTCGGGTTCGGCCCCACCGCCCGCAGCGTCCCGTCCCGCTCCACGATCAGGCCGTTCTGCCAGACCCCGACCACCGGGAATGTCCCCCGTACCGGTTGCAAGGTCAGGCTATCGGCTGCGGTCAGTTCCAGCGTGCACCAATGCGTTCCCGCCTGGCGCTAGTACTGTACTGCTCGCGGGCGATCTCGAAGTTTTGGAGCAGAGCCTGCAAGCCATCTCGAAAGCCGAGGTGGCTCAGCGGATAGAGCGCCGCCGCTGCGACCAGCAAGCCGGACAGCAGGATCATCTCACCCTTGCTACCCACTTCTTCCAACCGCCCGCACCGTTCCAGCGGTACGGCGACGAACCAGAACAACCACCCGATCTTGGACGGCGGCAGGTCGATGTCCGGCAGGATCGCCGCCACCGCCGCCGGCGCCCCGCCGATCCAGTCCGGCCGGTAACCGAACAGGTGGCCCCGCCCAGGTAAAGGACGGCGGCGAAGGTGACGTGGGTACCGAGGGTCATGCGGTTACTCTGCGGTCGAGAGGTAATCCCGGCATCGCGCGGCTTGCGCCAGCCGGGGTGGAGAATCATAGAACACCGCGTCCCGATGCATCCCAAGCTGGCTAGCAAGAGAAACAGAAACACGGCCAAGAGCTTGACGAACAGCGACTGATAAAAGGATTTCGGCGCTTCGATCCGATCCGATCCGATCCGATCCGATACCAGGGCGGAGACCGTGCGAACTCCGACGAGCATCGGAACCAGGATCAAAATCGAGGTGAGCCAGCCCGTGCCCCAGATCAGATAGACGAAAAAAAGATAAGAAAGCGCGGCCAGGGGAGCGAGGATCAAGGCGATGGCGCAAAAGGCAAAAACTTTCCCCGCGACTTGCAACATCGAATCGAAACGGTTCATGGATCGGACACCCGCCGCTAGTTCGCCTTCCCCGCGCCCCGGAACAGGAACACTCGCAAGGCGATGACGAACGCGGCGACCATCCCGGCGAACACGTACAGTTCGGTATCGCCGGTGCCGCGCGCCATGTAACGCACCGCCACGATGGAAGCCAAGGCGACGACCATGATCGGGGTGAAGTCGATATAGCGCACCCCCGCCGCGTGGCGCATTTCCCGGATGTGCCGCTTGTCGACCAGCCGTTCCTTGCTGGAATCGGCCAGCAGATCGGCGAGGGCCTGCGGGTTGCCGTTGGCCTGCTTCACGACGTGGGCGATGTACAACGGCGGCGATTCGATCAGCATCCCCGGTTTGGCGATGTAGCCTTGGTGATGCTCGCTGATCACCCGCACGCCATTTAGAGCCTGCCGCCGGACGATGCCGATTATTCCAAACGCTGGGGCGCGATCAAAAAACACTTTACCCGATCCTGGCTGGCGACGGGCGGCAACGAACAACCCTCGACCGATTCCCGCCACCGCTATCGACGCCGGGCCGTCTGGCAACAGCGGTTCTGGGAACACGCGCTGCGCTTGCTTGACTTACTTTAACCTGCCGACGCCGCTGTTTCTGGGCGGGGAATTTTACGCGCTGCGCCGGCTGCGCTGAGCGGTTCAAGACTTGGGCAATATCACCAGTTCGGTTTCCGAAACGCGGTCGGGCAGGCGCAGGACCAGCAGCAACAGTAAAACGCCAAGACCGACAACCAGACTGCAACCGACACTGACCCCAAACGACCGGTGTAGACCGGCGACTGGCGCCAGCCACAGGCCGCCGATCAAGAACCGCAGCAGCGCCTGCCACCAACCGATTCCTCGCCCGTCGCGGCCCCGCGCTTGCAGCCGCCAGGCGCGCATTCCCAGAGTTTGGCCGCCGTGGGTCCAGAACCCACCGTAGAACAAAAAACAGATCAGAAACAGATAGGTCTGGAAAAAGGGATTGCCCGCCAGCGGGTTGTGGGCCTTGAACGCATCGCCGCCGATGACGGCCACCACCAACGCTAGCGCCAGCCCGGTCGCGCCGATCAGTACCCCGGCCAGCAACAGACCGTCGTAGACGATGGCGGCCAGCCGGCGCGGCAGACCAGCCCGCGTGATCTTGGCGTCCAATGGCGACGGATCAACGCTGCCCGGATCGTTCATGGCCAGAAGCAGATTGACGGTCGGTCTATTTCCCTGCCGGGGGAATGACGGGAGCCGCCGGTTGCTTGCCAACAGGTTTGGCCGCGGCGGACTTGCCGTTCTTGCCTTTGCCGGAATTGGCCTTGGCTGGCTCCTTGCCAGCGGGCGCGGCAGCCACCTCGGGCGCGGCGCCCGAGGTGGGCCGGGAACCACCCAGCCAACCGTTGATCTCAGTCAAATCCGCTTCCGACAACTGACCGGCGGCCTGCCGCAGGATCAGAAAATTGGCGATGTAGGAGTAGCGGGCCTGGGCATAATTGGCCTCGGCCAGATAGACATCGCGTTCGGCGTTGAGTACGTCCACGATGGTGCGAGTGCCGACCTCGTAACCCGCCTGATTGGCTTCCAGCGCGCTGCGGGTGGACACCCGGGTCTGATCCAGCGCCTTGATCTGGCTGATGGCGGCTTCCTGACCCCGATAGGCGTTACGAACGGTACGGATGGTATCGCGTTGCAGATTTTCCAGACTCTGCCGGGCGGCTTCGTAGTTGTACGCCGCCTGGCGGGCTTGCGAGGATACCGCGCCGCCGCTGTACAGCGGAATGGTCAGTTGCAGGTTGACTTGGCTGCTGGTGGTATCAGTGACGCTGTTATCGAGGTTGACGCGGCTGAGCCCCAGGTCCAGCTTTGGATAGTGGCCAGCCTTTTGCAAGTCAATGTTCTCCCGCGCCTGATCGACGCCGTAGCCGGCGCTGCGCAGCCTCAGATTGTTTTCCAGCGCCATGCGCACCCACTCCTCCGGATCGTTCGGCTGGGGCAGCGCCAGTGGCATCCGCTCGCTGAGCAGGTTGAGTTGGGCATAGTCCTGGCCGGTCAACTGCCGCAGGAATTCGCGGGCATCGGCCAGCTTATTGATGTAATCGATCTCCACCGAGACGGCCGCATCGAAACGCGCCTGGGCATCGTAAACGTCGGTGATGGTCGCTAATCCGACCTCGAAGCGCCGGTTGGCCTGTTCGAGCTGGCGGGCGAAGGCGTTCTTGGCGGCCGTGGCGTAGGTCAGGTTGTCCAGCGCCGCCAGCACCCCGAAATAGCCTTGCGATAACCGCAAGATCAGGTCGTTCTGGGCATTGTGGAAGTCCACATCCGATTGTTCGACCACGGCGCCCGCCAATCGCTGCCGCACCTGGCTGCCACGATTGTAGATCGGCTGCGTTAAGCTGATCGCGTAGTTATGACTGCCGAAGGAGGACTGTCCCGTCGGCGATCCACTAATCCCGAAGGAATAACCCTGATCGGCCGCGACCCCCACGCTTGGCAACAACAGCGCCCGCGCCTGCGGCTTGGTCTCCTGGGCGGCTTCCCGGCTGGCGGCGGCGGCCTTGAGCGC
Source organism: Candidatus Contendibacter sp. (assembly GCA_031732935.1). Taxonomy (GTDB): domain Bacteria; phylum Pseudomonadota; class Gammaproteobacteria; order Competibacterales; family Competibacteraceae; genus Contendibacter. Next base: position 45,851 of record JAVMKH010000214.1, on the reverse strand, counting down.
CGGATCGCTGTCCAGGGCCTGGCGGTAGACTTGCAGCAGGTCTTCCGCCCCCGCCGGCGAGCCGCACAGCACGGCGATGATTCCGGCCAATACCAGACGTGCTTTGGGCATGATTGACAGACTCCCCCCTCAGATATTAGTAAACGCTAATATATTCAGAGACTCACGGCAAGCGGGGAATCCGTGGACCGCGATCACCGCTCGCGGACTCTCAAAACTCGAAGGTCTTGGCCGGCGCCGCGTTGCGCAGGGGCGGCAATTCGGTATCGAACAGGCTTTCCCGAACCCATTCCCGCTCGCCGACCCGGGTGATCAACAACGCTTCCATGACCGGCGGCTGGCCGACCACGATGAACAGCCGGCCACCCAGGCTCAGGCTTTGCCGCCAGACCTCGGTGACTTCGGCGACCGACCCCGCGACGGCGATGACATTGTAGCGGCGCTCGCCCCAGCCCCCGCTGGCGTCGCCCGAATGGAGCGCCACGTTGTTCATGCCATGGGCCTTGAGCTTCTGGCGGGCGGTCTCGGTGAATTCGGACACGATATCCACGCTGACCACGCTGGCGGCCAGTCGCGCCAGACAGGCCGTCAGATAGCCACTGCCCGTGCCCACTTCCAAGGCATGATCGGTCGGTTGCGCCGCCAGCGCCTGTAAAATCCGCCCTTCGACGTTGGGTTTCAGCATGACTTCGCCATGACCAAGCGGGATGGCAACGTCGCTGAACGCCAGCTTGCGATAGCGTTCCGGCACGAAATCCTCGCGCGGCACGTGGACCAAGGTGTCCAGTACCCGCTGATCCAGCACTTCCCAGGGTCGGATTTGCTGCTCGATCATGTTGCGGCGGGCTAGTTCGAAGTTGAATGCGGTCATGGTCGGAGTCCTGTCAGCGCCTGGTGATCTCGATGTGATGGCGAATGATGGTGGGAGTGGCGCCCCCGGTTCGAAGTTAGAGCGGACGGATTCTAACACAAGGTCATTCGTCGCCGCGCGGAGCTACAGGAACGTGGCGCCCACCGCGAACAGCCGCTCGACCTCCGACACCCGTTTCTTGTCGATCAGGAACAGAATGACATGGTCGTCCGCTTCGATCACGGTATCGTGGTGACAGATGATGACTTCGTCGCCACGGGCGATGGCGCCGATGGTGGTGCCGGGCGGCAAGCGAATCTCCTCGACCCGCCGACCCACCACTTTCGAGGTTTTGTAGTCACCGTGGGCGACCGCCTCGATGGCTTCGGCGGCCCCGCGGCGCAGGGAATGCACCTTGGCCACGTCGCCGCGGCGGACATGGGTCAGCAAACTGCCGATCGTGGCCTGCTGCGGTGAAATGGCGATGTCGATGATGCCCGACGACTCCACCAGATCGACATAGGACACCAGGTTGATCAGGGCCATGACCTTGCGGGCGCCCATCCGCTTGGCCTGCATCGCCGACAGGATATTGGCCTCGTCGTCGTTGGTGACGGCGCAGTACACATCCACCTGTTCGATGTTCTCCTGCCGCAGCAGGTTTTCGTCGGCGGCGTCGCCCTGCAAGACGATGGCTCGGCTCAACTGCTCGGACAGCCGTCGGGCGGTGGCGGGGTTGCACTCGACGACCTTGACCTGGAACCGATCCTCCAGGCCCTGCGTCAGCCGGGCGCCGATATGCCCCCCGCCGGCGATGATGATGCGTTTCACCATCTTGTCGAACTTGCGCAGTTCGCCGACGATGGCGCGGGTATTCTTGCGGGCGGCGATGAAAAAAACCTCGTCGTCGGCCTCGATGACGGTGTCGCCTTCCGGGATGATCGGACTGCCCTGGCGGAAGATGGCCGCCACCCGGCTTTCGATGCCCGGCATCCGCTTCGGCAGCGCCCGCAGCGCCTGGCCGACCAGGGTGCTGCCCTCATAGACCTTGACGCCGACCAACCGGACTTGGCCATCGGCGAAATCCAGGACCTGCAAGGCGCCGGGATGCTCGATGATGCGCTGGATATGGTCGGTCACCAATTGCTCGGGACTGATCAACACATCGATGGGTAGCGCCTCGTCCTTGAAGAGCTGTTTCCGATAGGCCATGTAGCTGCTTGAGCGGACCCGCGCGATCTTGGTCGGCGTATTGAACAGGGTATGAGCGACCTGACAGGCGACCATGTTCACTTCGTCGTTGTCGGTCAGCGCGATCAACATGTCGGCGTCGGCGATACCGGCTTGTTCGAGCACGGCCGGATAGGACGCATGGCCGCGGATCGTGCGCAGGTCCAGCCGGTCCTGCAACGCTTGCAGGCACTCGGCGTCGGCGTCCACCACGGTGACATCGTTGGCCTCGCTGGCCAGGATGTGCGCCACCGATCCCCCCACCTGGCCAGCGCCGAGGATGACGATCTTCATCTCCCGCCCTCACTCGTCCAGGGCTTTCTTGGGATCGATCCCCAGAGCGCGCAGCTTGCGATAGAGATTGGTGCGTTCCATGCCGACCCGTTCGGCCAGCCGCGCCACGTTGCCCTCGCACTCGCGAAACTGTTGCATGAGGTAGGTACGCTCGAACTGTTCGCGGGCCTCGCGCAGCGTCAGATTCAGGGGAATATTGCCGGCATCCTGGGATTTGGCGGCGGTGGCGCCGCGCACCGCCGCATCCACTTCCTCCAGCGCGATTTCTTCCTCCCCTCCCAAGATCAGAAGGCGCTGCACCAGATTCTTGAGTTCGCGAATGTTGCCGGGCCAGGCGTAGTTGCGCAGCCGGTTCTGCGCGGCCAGGGTGAAGTGGCGATAGGTGAGATTTTCCTGGTCGACGAAGTAGCCGACATAGTAATTCAGCAGCTCCGGCACGTCCTCGACATGGTCGCGCAAGGGCGGCAACCGGATCGGCACCACGTTCAACTGATAATACAGATCCTCGCGGAATCGCCCCGCCGCCACTTCCTGTTCCAGATCGCGGTGCGTGGCGGCCACGACCCGCACGTTAACCCGCACCGCCTCCTTGCCGCCGATGCGCAGGAAGGAACCGTTCTCCAGCGCGCTGGCCAGCTTGGCCTGAGCCTCAAGGTCCATGTCGGCCAGTTCGTCGAGAAACAGGGTGCCGCCGCTGGCCTGTTCCAGCCGGCCGTAGTGAATCCGGTCGCCCTGTTCGGAGCCGAACAGTTCCAGGCTGGCGTTCTCGCGGGCGATGGAACCGACCCCCACGTCCACGAACGGGCCGGCGCGGCGCGGACTGTGGGTGTGCAGGAAACGCGCGTAAACTTCCTTGCCAGTGCCTGGCTCGCCAAAAATCAAGACCGGCGCGTCGTGCTGGGCGATCTTGAGCACCTGGGCCCGCAAGCGCTGCACGACATCGCTACGACCCACCGGCTCGGCGACCACCCGCTGTTGGCGGCGTAGGTTCTGATTTTCCCGCGCCAGCCGATCCGCGTCCAAGGCCCGCTCCACGGTCAGCAGCAGCTTGGCCATGGACAACGGTTTCTCGATGAAATCGTAGGCGCCCAATCGCGTCGCCTCCACGGCGGTTTCGACCGTGCCGTGCCCGGACATCATGATTACCGGACAGGGCAAATGATCGCCTTCGCTCCATTCCTTGAGCAGACTGATGCCATCGGTGTCGGGCATCCAGATATCGAGCAGGATTAGATCGGGACGCTGGGCGCGGCGTGCCTCGCGGGCGGCGGCGGCGTTTTCCGCGGTCGCGACCGTGTAACCCTCGTCCTGCAAGATTTCCTTTACCAAATCACGGATATCCGGTTCGTCGTCGACGACCAGAATATAGGGCGCATTCATCCGGCCTCCTTCTCGGTGTGCAACGGCACGGCGGGAACGGCGGACGAGCCGGCGTCGTCGCGCAACAACGGCAAGCGGATGGCGATCCGGGCTCCGCCGTCGGGCGGCGATTCCAACTGGATCCAGCCGCCGTGCTCTTCAACGATTTTCTTGACGATCGCCAATCCTAGCCCGGTTCCCTTGGGTTTGGTAGTCACATACGGTTCGAAGGCGTTGGCTAAAATGGCGTCGGGAAAACCCGGCCCGTCGTCGCGCACGCTCAGTTCGACGCAATCGGCGCCGACGACGTGCGCGCGGCCGGTGCCGATCCACAGCGTCGAACCGTGACCGTCGCGAATGGCCTCGATGGCGTTCTTGACCAGATTGTGCAACAACTGACGCAGGCGAACCCTGTCCGCGTTGATCGACAGGGGTTCCTGAACCAGCTCCAGCTTGATCTCCACCCCGGCGGGATAGTCCCGGTAGAGATAGAGTACTTCGGTCACAAACTCGTTCAGTTCCAGTGGGGCCAATTGTAGGCGCGGCGGGCGAGCGTATTCGTTGAAGGCGTCCACCATTTCCTTCATCGCCTGGACTTGCTGAATGATGGTGTGGGTGCCGCGCTCCAACACCCGCCCCTGCTCGTCGTCGAACTGCTTGAGATACTTATGGCGGATGCGCTCGGCGGCGAGCTGAATCGGCGTCAACGGATTCTTGATCTCGTGGGCCAGACGACGGGCCACCTCGCCCCAGGCGGCGTCGCGTTCGGCCCGCACCAGGTGAGTGATGTCATCGAACACGATCACGTGGCCGCCACGTAAACCGACGGCATCGGGCAACGAACTGCCGCGACAGAGCAGGATCCGCCGCCCGGCCCCGCCAAACCAGGCGATTTCCTGGCGCCAGTCGCCCGGGGCGTTCAGTTGCGGACCGATCGCCTCGATCAAATCCCGCAACACCGGTTGCGCGGCCACGATACGCTGGCGGTCGGCGCCGATCAGCGCGCTCAACTCCACGCCCAGAATCTGACTGGCGGCCGCGTTACAGGTTTGCAGGCGCTCGGCCTGGTCGAGGGTCAACACCCCGGACGACAACCGCGCTAGCACCGTTTCCAGATAGGCGCGCTGGCTTTCGACCAGTTCCTGGCCACGCCGCGCCGCATCGCGCGCCTGAGCCAGGTTTCGGGTCATCTGGTTGAAGGACTGTACCAGAAAACCCAGTTCGTCACCGCCACCGCCACCAAGCAGTTGCTGATCGAACTGGCCGGCGGCGACCGCCTGGGTCCCCTCGGCCAATTCCCGCAACGGTTGCACCAGTTGGCGCGCGGTATGGAACGCCGCCCAGAATGCCGCTAGCACCGCCAGCAACAGAACCAGCGACAGGGTCAGGGTAAACATCGTCTTGAGCGGCGCCCGGAGGAAAATCAGTTCCTTGTAGCTGTCGAAAGCCCCCTGCACCGCGTCGGCGAGCAGGCTCAGTCGGTCGGTCACCGGAAACAGTGCTTGCAACAGACGCTCTTCGCCACTGGGCGTCGTTGTCCGCACCACCGCTCGGATATGAAAACCGGCGTCGCGGATCGGTTCCAAACCGACGTAATCGCGACCCTGGCGAACTTGCAGCAACACGGCCTCCGGCGGCGGGTCCGGCACGATCAGCGTCGGATCGGCGGTGGCGGTGGCGATGATGCGCCCCCCGCGACCGAACAGGGTCAGCTCGGACCCCTCGCCCAGATCGAGCCACTCGTCCAGCCGGCGGGCCGCTTGCTCGTCATCGCTGTCGGCCACCGCCTCGGCCACCCGCCCGGTCTGCTTGAGCACCTCGCGCATCCGCAGATCCAGGGCGGTGCGACTGAGTTCCAGCGCGTCGCCAAGACCTCGATCCACCTGGACGTTGAACCAGCTATCGATTCCGCGTTGCAGGAAATGCAGCGAAAAGCCGTAAACCAGCGCCACCGGGATGATAGCCAGCGCCGCGAAGATGCTGGCCAATCGCAAGGTCAGGCGCGCGCCGGGCTCACGCCGGCGGTACAGGCGAACCAGAACCGCCAAGTTGTACAGGATCAGGGCCGCCAACGCCCCCAGGCCAATGGCGCTGAGCAGCAGCAACCCAGAGTAAATTTGCCCGAACCGCGCCAAGTCGGTGGTGGCCCGGCCCATCAGCACCAGGATGACCAACAGCAATCCCAGCAGCGTCAGCGCCGGCAACCGACCCTGGCCACGCGCCAGCCGGCGAATCAGAGCGGCCATACGCGCCACTCGCTGGTCAGCCGCCAGTCGTCCGAAAGATAAGCCAACAGACGCAATGGCGCCGGCAAGGATTCAACGTCAAGCAGAACCCGCAGCGCGCCCTCGTAACGTTCGTTTACGGTCAGCAGGCTGCGATCGAGCAAAGGGAAATCGTGGATCCGCCCCATGAACCCCAATGCGGCGGTCTGGGTGGGAAAGGCGCGGCGTTCGCCGCTGTTCAGATTGCTGACCAGGTATTGCCGGCTTAGCGTGTGGTATTCCAGTTGAAAGCGCTGCGTCAAGGCATAAACAGTTTCGTCCCACAGCCACGATCGCCGTCGGCGAACCTCCATCTCGATATCGACCGTCAGCGGCACCCCGTTTTGCAGGGCGTCCAGCGCCGCGTTGCTGAACCGATATTCGATTTGCGCGTTCAGCCGATAAACGCCACCCTCCAATCGCGTAGCGGCGCTGAGCACCTCGAAACCGGCCGCGTGGCCGCCGATGGTCCACAGCAGGCCGAACAACAGCGCCAGCCATCGCGCGGCGCGCGGCGCGCTGACCGTCATCCGCGCGTCGGCGGGCATGGCGCCCCTCCCGCGACCGTCGGTTTGACCAGCACGGCGTAATAAAATCCGTCCATGCCGGCCTCGCCGGGAAGAATCTGGCGGCCATGCGCCAGGGCGCGGCCCCAATCGGCCACGATCCAGTGCTCCCGGGCCTCCGGATGGGCCGTGAGAAAAGCCGCCACGACCTGTTCGTTCTCTTGCCGCAATACCGAGCAGGTAGCGTACAGCAACCGGCCGCCAGGCCGCAGCAATGGCCACAGACCCGCCAACAGCGTCTGTTGCCGGTCAGCCAGCGCGGCGATGTCGGCGTCCCGCCGCAACAGCTTGATATCGGGATGACGGCGGATCACGCCGGTGGCCGAACAGGGTGCGTCCAGCAGAATTCGGTCGTAGGGGACACCGTCCCACCAGTCCGTCGGGCGGGTGGCGTCGCCCGCGACCAGCCGAGCGGCGAGCCGCAATCGGGTCAGGTTCTCGCGCACTCGCTCCAGCCGCTCGACATCCCAATCCAGCGCGGTCAATTCCAAATCCGGCGCGCATTCCAACAGATGAGTCGTCTTGCCGCCCGGCGCGGCGCAGGCATCCAACACCCGCATCCCCGGATGAACGTCCAGCAGCGGCGCCGCCAGTTGCGCGGCGGCGTCTTGCACCGATGCCCAACCGTCGATAAACCCCGGCAAGGTGGTGGGCTCGACTGGCTCGGCCAGCGTCAGCGCGAACGCCGCCGCCACGGTCGGCTCAGCGCTTTTATCCGTCGCCGCCAGTCGCACCCGGTACTCGTCGCGGCTGCTCCAAAGTCGGTTGACTCGCACGGTGAAGGGCGGCCGGGCGTTGTTGGCGACGACGACGGCCGACCAGTCGTTCGGCCAGTCCCGTTGCAACCGTTCCAACAGCCAGCGTGGATGAGCGGTCCGGGCTACCGCATCGGTCTCCACCCGCGTCAGCAATTCGACGCGACGGCGCAAAAACGAGCGGAGCACGGCGTTGGTCAAACTCGCCGCCCAGGGTTTGCGCAACTGGCGGGCGGCGGCGACGGTTTCGGCGACCGCGGCATGATCGGGAATGCGCGAATGGTGAAGCTGATAAAGCCCCGTCAACAGTAACACCCGCACCATTGACTCACGCGGATCGAGCGGCCGGTCCAACACCCTATCCAACAGGAATTGCACTTCCGGCTGCCAGCGGCAAACGCCATGGCATAACTCTCGCAGAAGCCCGCGATCGCGCGGCGCGACACGCTCCAGGGCCGGCGGCAACGCTTCCGCCAACGACCGGCCCTCGCCCAAGACCCGAGCCAACACCTGGACGGCGATGGCGCGGACATTCATGCCGGGCCCAATCGCCGACCCGCCAACCGGTGGGCGTTCAAAAACGCCGTGGCCGGCAAAGGCCGACCGCCGGGCAGTTGCACCTCGGTCAACCGCAACAAACCCGCGCCGGTGGCGACCATGATGCCTTCCCGATCCTCGCGCACCACGGTGCCGGGTGGGACGGTGGTGGATTCGGCCTCGGCCCGCGCCCGCCAAACGCGCAGTGGCTGGCCATCCAGGTGGGTGCGGGCCACCGGATGGGGATTGAAGGTGAGCACCCGGCGTTCCAGTTCCAGCGCTGGATGGGTCCAGTCCAGCTCAAGATCGGCCTTGTCCAGCTTGGGGGCGTAGGTGACGAAAGTTTCGTCCTGCGGCTCCGGGATCAGGCGTCCAGCCAACAGATCTGGCAGGATCGCCAACAGCGTTTCGGCGCCCAACCTGGCCAGTCGCTGGTATAGTTCGCCTCCCGTGATCCCATGCGGAATCGGGTAAACCGCCCGCGCCAATACCGGGCCAGTATCGAGCCCGGCGTCCATCCGCATGAGGCTGACACCGGTCTCGGCGTCGCCCGCCAACAGCGCCCAGTGAATCGGCGCCGCGCCGCGCCAGCGCGGCAGTAACGAAGCGTGAACATTGACGCAGCCCAAACGGGGGATAGCCAACACCGCCGGCGGCAAGATCAGGCCATAGGCCGCCACCACCAGCAAATCCGGCTTCAGGGCAGCCAGTTCCGCCTGAACGGTGGCATCGCGCAGGGTGATCGGTTGGAACACCGGGATACCGGCGGCCATCGCGCACGCCTTGAGCGGACTGGCGCGTAACTGGCGACCACGACCCGCCGGCCGGTCCGGTTGGGTGTAGACAGCTTCGACCGAATAGCCGGCCTCCAGCAGGGCTTGCAGGCTCGGAACGGCAAAGTCGGGCGTGCCGGCGAAAATCAAACGCGGCGGGACGGGCATCATACGATACTATGGAGGGTGGAAACGCCGCCCGTCCCGGAAGGGACAGCGGCGCTCGTCGGCGGAAGGGTCAAAAGGGTTTCAATGCCGAGCACGTCCATGCTCAGGAAGCACGCGTTTCGGCGCGGGCCTGTTTTTCCAGCTTCTTGCGAATACGGTCGCGTTTGAGCACGGACAGGTAATCCACGAACAGCTTACCGTCCAAGTGATCGATCTCGTGCTGGATACATACCGCCAGCAGGCCGCTGACATCAAGTTCGAAGGGCTCGCCGTCGCGATCGAGCGCGCCGACCCGCACCCGTTCGGCGCGACGGACAGTTTCGTAGAAACCCGGTACCGACAGGCAACCCTCCTCGGATTCGCTTTCGCCCTCCCGCTCCAGCAGGGTTGGGTTGATGAACGCCAACGGCCGGTTCTTTTCCTCGGATACGTCCATCACCACGATGCGTTTCCGAACGTTGACCTGGGTCGCGGCCAGACCAATGCCTGGCGCGGCATACATGGTTTCCAGCATGTCGTCCACCAAGGCCCGGACATGGTCGTCAACGGCTTCCACCGGCAGCGCCGGTTTGCGCAGCCGGGAATCGGGATAGTGCAGGATATTCAATCGCGCCATGGCAAGCAGCTCCGTAACCGCCTTTTTCGATTCGTGCAACGATAATTCGGATGAAATCATACGAGAAACCCCCACGCCGGGGCTATACTTTGCGCGATGGGGGTGATTCGGTACACTCCCGCCCATGTCTTCGGAGGATGAGCAAGGATCATGAACACCACGCGTTCCTCAAGGCGCCTCGGGGCCGTCCAGTCGCTGGCGCTGGCGGTTCTGCTCGGGGCGTGCGCCCAAACGCCCCCCCAGCCTGAATCCAACTCAGACCAAGGCGAACCGCCACCGGCCTCGGGGCCTAAGGCGGTCGTGACGAAAGCCGACGCGACCGCTAACGCGGCGGCGGTCGCGCTGCGTCCCGACCATCCTCAAACCTACACCGTGGCGCCCGGCGACACCCTATGGAGCATCGCCCAGCGGTTTTTGCAAAATCCCTGGCAGTGGCGGGACATCTGGCGGCAAAACCCGCAGATCCGCAACCCCAACCGCATCTATCCCGGCGACGTGCTCAAATTCAGCTACGACCCCAGCGGCAAGCCCCAGTTGGAAGTCGCCGAGCGCGTGGAGGTTCCACTGCTCAAGCTGTCGCCGGAGGTTCGGATCGAAACCCTGACGCAACCCATTCCTCCGGTGCCCCGCGCCGCGGTCGAGTCGTTCCTGACCCGCGCCCTGGTCATGAGCGAGGCGCAATGGAAGGAAACGCCCTACATCGTGGCCGACGACGACAACCAGGCGGTTTACGCCGACCGGGACCGGGTTTACGCGCGCGGTGCCTTATTCGACCAGCCGCGCTATCAGGTGTTCCGCCCTGGCGAGGCGTTGCGCGAGCCCGGCTCCGGCCGCTACCTGGGGACCGCCGGCGTCTATCTGGGTCAGGCACTCCTTGAGAGGGACGGCGATCCGGCCACCTTCACCCTAACCCGCACCGTCGCGCCGGTTCGCCCCGGCGACCGACTCGTTGAATTCGAACCGGAAAACGAACTGTTCAGCTTCGAGCCCCACCCGGTTCCTCCCGATACCGAAGGCTTCATCCTGGCCAAGTTGGACACCGACGTCACCCAAATCACCCAATACAGCAGCGTCATCGTCAATCTGGGCGCCCAGGAAGGTCTCCAGCCCGGTCACGTCCTAGCTATTTACGGCAAGGACCGCACAATTGACGACCCGGTTTCCGGCGGTGTCGTGAAGCTACCCGGCGAGCGCTCCGGCCTGTTGATGATCTACAGAGTCCACGACCTGGTCAGCTACGGACTGGTGATGCAGGCTGAACGATCCATCCGCTTGCAAGATCGAGTAACTACCCCCTGAACCGGGACGATTCGACTTCGGTCGCCGAACCGGCCTGGCTATTGGCGTTGCTGCGGGCACCGGGTATCGGACCCGCGCGGTTCGCTCGGTTGCTGGAGCATTTCGGGTCGGCGGCGGCGGTGTTCGCCGCCGACGGCGCTGCGTTGCGGTCACTGGAACTGCCCGATGCGGCGCTGGATTATCTGCGCCGGCCCGACTGGCGCCAAGTGGAAGGGGATTTGACTTGGCTGGAACGACCCGGCAACCATCTGCTGCGGCTGGATGATCTCCGATACCCACCGTTGTTGCGGCAAATCGCCTACCCACCACCCCTGCTGTTCGTCCACGGCGATCCGGATTGCCTGCGGTTGCCGCAACTGGCCATCGTCGGCTCCCGCAACCCAACTCCATCGGGTCGCGAAACCGCCCAGCGCTTCGCCGCGCATCTGGCCGAATGCGGGCTGCTCATCACCAGTGGACTGGCATTCGGCATCGACGCCGCCGCTCACCAGGGCGCGCTGACCGGTGGCCGAACCATCGCGGTCATGGGCACCAGCCTGGATCGGGTCTATCCCGCCCAGCACCGGGATTTGGCTCACGCCATCGCTGAACGCGGCGCGCTTGTTTCGGAATTCCCCACGGGCACCGCGCTGGCCGCGGGCAATTTTCCCCAGCGCAACCGGTTGATCAGCGGACTGGCGCTGGGCGTTCTAGTGGTCGAGGCCGCCGCGCGAAGCGGTTCGTTGATCACCGCCCGCCTGGCTCTTGAGCAGGGCCGCGAAGTGTTCGCCGTTCCTGGATCGATTCACAATCCACTGGCCAAGGGTTGCCACGCGTTGATTCGCCAGGGGGCGAAACTGGTGGAGACCGCCGAGGATATCTTGGAAGAACTGGGCGCGCTGGCGGCGACGACCCGCGAAATCGCGCTCGATCCCGCCGCCGCTTCCTCGGCGGCGTTGGACGAGGACTATCGGCAATTATTGATCGCCATGGGCGACGAGCCGGTGGGTATCGACCTACTGGTGGATCGGTGCCGATTGACGGCGGAGGCGGTTTCCTCCATGCTGTTGATCTTGGAACTCGAAGGTTACGTGGCGGCCATCCCTGGCGGTCTGTATGGTCGCTTGAAAATCTAATCCAACGAAACCGCCGCCCAACCGGGCGGCGGTTTTGCGCGCGCGCATTCTCCCGCGCCGGCGCCCTCGCCCGACAGCGGGGGCTTTGTACTTTCCAAACGAGCCCTGGAATGAAAGAAAACGTACTGGACGTGCTGATGTATCTGTTTCAAAACTACATGGACGACGAGACGGATCCCGATCCCGACCGTGCCTCGATTCAGAGCGAACTGTTGGCCGCCGGCTTTCCCTCGCGGGAAATTCACCGGGCGTTCGAGTGGCTCGATAGCCTGGTGGATCGGCGGACGGCCCCGCTAGTGGTCAATCCCGGCTCCTGCCGCATCTACGTCGGTCCGGAGCTGGACAAACTGGATGTGGAATGTCAGGGTTTCCTATTGTTTCTGGAGCAGACCGGCATTCTCGATTCGGAAACCCGCGAACTAGTCATTGACCGGGTCATGGCGCTGGAATCCGATGACATCGGCTTGCATCGGTTGAAATGGATCATCCTGATGGTGCTGTTCAATCAACCTGGTCGGGAAGAAGCCTGCGCCTGGCTGGAAGATCTGGTATTCGACGATATTCCCGGCTACCTTCATTAGGCGATCCGCGACAAGCCCTTCCGCTGTTCCCAACTTCCGCCTGCCGGCGGATCCCGACGGGCGTCGCCACCTTCCCCGATCTTCCGATTCCTGTCAGCGTCACCCGTCACCATTATTCCCATCATGGTCATGAGCAAGAACTTGGTCATCGTGGAATCGCCCGCCAAGGCGAAGACGATCAAAAAATATCTGGGTAAGGACTTTGAGGTTCTGGCCTCCTATGGCCACGTGCGCGACCTGATTCCCAAGGAGGGCGCGGTCGATCCGGACCACGACTTCGCGATGAAATACCAGATCATCGGGAAGAACGAACGGTATATCGAAGCCATCGTCAAGGCGGTCGCCAAAGCCGATGCGCTGTATCTAGCCACCGACCCAGATCGCGAAGGCGAGGCCATTTCCTGGCATCTGTACGAAATCCTGCGCCAGCGCGAGCTGCTCAAGGACAAACCGGTACGACGGGTGTTGTTTCACGAGGTGACCCAACGAGCGATTCAGGACGCCGTCGCCCACCCCCGCGCGTTGTCGCTGGACCTGGTCAATGCCCAACAAGCCCGGCGGGCGTTGGATTATCTGGTTGGTTTTAACCTGTCACCGCTACTGTGGAAGAAAATCCGGCCTGGCCTATCCGCCGGCCGAGTGCAATCGCCGGCGCTGCGGATGATCGTCGAGCGTGAGGAAGAAATCGAGCGCTTCCGTCCGCGTGAGTATTGGACGCTGGAGGCTGACGTCGCCAGGACCGGTCAGATGTTCAACGCCCGGCTGGCTGAATACGAAGGTGAAAAACTGACGCAATTCAGCATCACTGATGGCGAACAGGCGCACATCATGGAACGGACGCTGAGGGTCGCCGCGCACGCCCAGCGGACCGAATCCGGCGCGGTGGACGACGCCGTGATTGGCCGACTACGAGTGAATCGGGTCGAACGCAAGCAGCGCAAGCGCAACCCCGCCGCCCCGTTCACGACCTCGACCCTGCAACAGGAAGCCTCGCGCAAGCTGGGCTTTTCCACCCAGCGCACCATGCGCGTCGCCCAGCAATTGTACGAAGGCATCGACACCGGCCAGGGCGCGGTCGGGCTGATCACCTACATGCGCACCGACTCAGTCAACCTGGCCCAGGATGCGCTGGCGGACATCCGCGCGTTGATCGCCCAGCGCTACGGCGCGCGCAACTTGCCGGCCAGCTCGCGGTTGTTCAAGACCAAGGCCAAGAATGCCCAGGAAGCGCACGAGGCAATCCGTCCGACCACGATCACGGTGCTGCCGGAAGCAATTCGCGCCCATCTCAACGCCGACCAATACGCGCTGTACGAGTTGATCTGGAAGCGCACCGTCGCCTGCCAGATGATTCCGGCCACGCTCGATACGGTCGCTGTCGATCTGGCCTGCGGTCCCGGCAACAGCTTCCGCGCCACCGGTTCGACTGTCGCTGATCCCGGCTTCATGGCAGTGTACCGCGAAGATGTGGACGATCCGACTGACGAAGACGAAGGGCGATCACTCCCGTCGTTGCGGGAAGGCGAATGGGTGGACTTGCTGGCGCTGCGGTCGGAACAGCACTTCACCGAACCGCCACCGCGCTATTCCGAGGCCAGCCTGGTTAAGACTTTGGAGGAATACGGCATTGGCCGACCTTCCACCTACGCGACGATCATCTCGACCCTGCTGGCCCGCGACTACGCAGTGTTGGATAACCGCCGCTTCCAACCGACCGACATCGGCCGGATCGTCAATCGTTTTCTAACCCAGCATTTCACGCAATACGTGGACTACGAATTCACCGCCCGACTGGAAGACGATCTGGATGCGGTATCGCGCGGCGAGGAGGATTGGTTGCCGCTGATGCGAGATTTCTGGGACCCGTTCAAGCAACGGGTCGCGGAAAAGACTGAGAAAGTCTCACGCCAGGAGGTGGTGCAAAACCGTGAGCTGGGCCGCGAACCCCAAACCGGTAAACCCATTTCGGTACGGATGGGCCGGTTCGGACCGTTCGCGCAGATTGGCGACAAGGAGGATGCCGAAAAACCACGCTTTGCCAGCCTGCGGCCGGAACAACGTCTAGACACCATCACCTTGGATGAGGCGCTAGCCCTGTTCCAGCTACCGCGCGACTTGGGCGCGACCGCCGCCGGCGAGTCGATCCAGGTCAATATCGGGCGATTTGGGCCCTATGTGCGCTACGGCAAACACTATGTCTCGCTGAAAAACGAGGATCCGTACAGCATCAGTCGCGAACGGGCGCTGGAACTGATCGCCGCGCACCAGCAGGTAGCCGCCAACAAGGTCCTTCAGGAGTTTTCCGACTCCGCCGTGCAAATTCTGAACGGCCGGTTTGGCCCCTACATCACCGATGGCCAGAAGAACGTCCGTCTGCCCAAGGGTCGCGAACCGGCCAGCCTGACCCTGGCCGAATGCGAAGGCCTGCTGCGCGCGGCACCCGAGAAAAAGAAGTCGACCGCCCGCCGCCGCGTCGCGCCCACAAAGACGCGGCGCTCCAGCAGCGGCTAAGGCATGAACTCATTGCGACTGAGCGCCGCTGCCCGCGCGGTGAAATCCGGCGGCCTCATCGCCTATCCCACCGAGGCGGTCTATGGCCTGGGCTGCGACCCGCGCAACGAAAAAGCGGTGCGGCGGCTGCTGGCGCTCAAACGCCGGTCGCCCCGCAAGGGACTCATTCTGATCGCGGCTGATTTCGCCCAACTCGCGCCGTTCCTGCAACCGCTGACCGAAGCCGACCACGCCCGCCTGGCCGCCACCTGGCCCGGTCCCCACACTTGGCTGATTCCCGCGCAACTTGATACGCCACGCTGGTTGCGCGGCCAGTACGATACCCTGGCGGTGCGGGTAACCGCCCATCCGCTCGCGGCGGCGCTATGCCGGGCCTGCGAGCATCCGCTGGTGTCCACCAGCGCCAACTTCAGCGGCCGGCCCCCAGCCCGTTGCGCGCTGGCGGTGCGCCGGCAACTGGGAACGGTGATCGACTGTCTGTTGCCCGGCCCGACCGGCGGCGCGGCCCGACCGACGGAAATCCGCGACCTACGCACCGGGCGGCGGGTGCGCGGTGGCTGAACGGTCTCTTTCGCCCCTGGAAAGAATTGCGCGATCAGCCGTTCAACCCTTGCTTTCCTTTTTGGACTTCTTTTCGGCTTTCTTCTCTTTCAAAGTCTTGGTCGGCTTCTTCTTGGGTTCTTTCTTGATATCGGCGCCTTTACTCATGGTTTCCTCCTTAACTTTCCAGTCATGACATACGAAACCAGGTTCTCCGCTCACTTCGGCAAAGAACCTGCCGTTAGGCTTTGCCTCTCGACAACACAGCTGGGCCGCTCCAGTTCATACGGTGACAACTCAGTTTAGCCCATCCTGCCTCCTCGCTCCTCATTAATCCAGACTGAGACCGACCCGAAGCTTGAGCGATGTCCAGGTTCGGTCGCGCGGCGGGCATTGGCTTTCAGCGATGCGTCGCAAATGCCCGGCCGGTTGGAACGAAAGGCTGAGCGGTATGTTTCCCAGTGTGTTTCTCCCACCGATAGATTCGCAGTGGAGGGATGTTAAGCAGTTCCATTTCAACTCGCGCGGGTCCCAGCAGTGGGCGTGAAAGATCTTCAACGTGCCTGCTGACCTGGTAGGCCACGAAGCGTCCCCCGAGGGGGAGTGCGGCGGAGATCGTCTCGATAATCCTCTGGCCCACGCCGCGCCCGAGTGTGGAAAACGGTATCCCCGAAATAACCGCGTCGGGAGCGGGCAGGCCGTACAGCAAGATGGCCTCCCGCAGTTCCTGAGCGCCACCGTAATGTACAGTCAGTCGGGGATCCTTGACGCGACGAAGCAGCGCACAGAATCGCGGATTGATCTCGATACTCAACAATCTGGCGTTGGGCGACATTGCTTTGAGAATCGCCCGAGTCGTGCCGCCCGTGCCGGCGCCCAGTTCCACCACCGTCTGGGCCGACCGTGTTTCCGCCAGATCCACAATGCGCCGTTCGAGAAAGCGCGAACTGGGAATCAAGGATGCTACCTGACGGGGATGACTTAGAAATTCCCGCAAGAAAACCATTCGACTATTCATTTTATTTTATATTAATCTTTATTTTCATTAAGTTAACCATCATTTTGCCCTTCGTGAACGCTCCGCTTTCCCCGGATTGTTGGAGGCATGGTTCGACGCCCGCCAACCGCAACGAAGCACGCGACCCAATGCCTACCGTCCTCCGTCCAGCATCGGGATCGCCTGGATCAGCAGCGATTTGACCTTGTCCATGCCCTCGACCAGATTCCGCTCGATCTCGACCATGGTAATCACGCCCGGCGCCTTGCCGGCGGCTCGGTTGGCCACCACGGCGCATGCGGCGTAGCGCAGACCCAGTTCCCGCGCCAGCGCCGCTTCCGGCATCCCGGTCATACCGACAATGTCGCAACCATCCCGTTCCATCCGGCGGATTTCCGCCGCGGTTTCCAATCTCGGTCCTTGCGCCGCCGCGTAGGTGCAGGATTCACGGGCATCGAGATGGAGCGCGCGAGCGGCATGGATCAGCCGCTCCCGCAACTCACCGCAGTAGGGCTCGGTAAAGTCGATGTGGGTCACCTGGCCGAGATTGTCCTCGAAAAAGGTGCAACCCCGCCCCCAGGTATAGTCCACGAGCTGATCCGGGAACGCCAGCACGCCCGGTGTCATGTCGTTCCGAATTCCGCCCACCGCCGCCACCGCGATCACCCATTGCACCCCGATCCGGTGCAGCGCCCAGAGATTGGCCCGGTAGTTGATCTTGTGCGGTGGGAGCGTGTGATGGGGACCATGCCGGGCCAGGAACGCCACGGCTCGTCCGCCCAGTTCACCGTGAAGCACTGGGCTGGATGGCTCGCCGTAGGGCGTGGACAGGGTTTCCCGGCGGGTGATTTTCAAGGTATCCAGCGCGGTAAGGCCTGTACCTCCGATGATAGCGATGGCAGGAGTCATAACCTAGCTTCTCACCAGCGAAAGGGGGCTCGGGAACGGGTGGGCGTTCTTAATCGTGGACGGCGTAGATGGCCGGCAATTGACGCCAGTAGTCCTTGTAATCCATGCCGCGACCGAACACATAACAATCCGGCACCTCCAGGCCAACGAAGTCCACGGTCAAGTTTGGAGTCTTGCGCTCATGCCGCTTGTTCACCAGCACCGCGCTGTACACCGCCGCCGCGCCCTGCTGGCGCACCGCAGCCAGAATCGCTTTCAGTGTGTCGCCTTCATCGAAGATGTCATCCACCACTAGCACCACCTCCCCAGCCACCCCCGGGCGTGGAGGCGCGATCCAGTCGATGTCACCGCCGCGCGTATCACCGCGATAACGGGTGGCATGGAGATAGCCGACCCGTAGCGGAAACCGCAATCGGGACAGCAACTCCGCCGCGGTCACGAACGCACCGTTCATCACCATCAACACCAGGGGGTCGCGGTCTTCCAGCCGCGCCGTGATGGCGGCGGCCATCTGGTCCAAAGCGGCCTCGATCTGGTCCGGCGCGCAAAGCAACTCGGCCTGGCTCAACACGGTGAGCGCCTGTTCGGCGGTGATGCGGGACATGCGAAACTCCGGCAATCAGGACGAGCAAAAGATTTGGGTCGGGATTTCCACGCTCAAATATCCATCTCCAGCAACGGGAACGCATCGTAATCATGCACCAATCGCACCGCCCGTTGCCAGGCTGGATTGTGATGCAGTCGCTCGACGGTGGGATGGCCGCGTCCGTGCAGGCGGATCAGTCGCGCCTGCGTCACTGGATCGGGGGTATAGCGCAAGTGATCGAGAATGGCGACGGCGGCGCGGCGGTCGTTGCACGCCAGCACCATGTCGCAACCCGCCGCCAGCGCCGCGCTGGCCCGTTCCGGCGGCGAACCGGCGGCGTGGGCGCCCGCCATGTCCAAGTCATCGCTGAAGATCACACCCTGAAATTCCAGCCGTTGGCGCAAAATGCCCTTCAGCCAGCGCGCCGAGAATCCAGCCGGCTGCTCGTCCACCGCCGGATAAACCACATGCGCCGGCATGAGAGCGGCCAGCCCATAGTGGATCATTCGCTCGAAGGCCAGCAGATCGGCCGCTTCCAACGCGGCCAGCGGGCGTGGGTCCACTGGCAGTTCCAGATGCGAGTCGGCGGCAATGCCGCCATGGCCGGGAAAGTGTTTGCCCACCGCCTCCATGCCGGCCTTCTGCATCCCGTTGACGTAGGCATGGGCCAGATCGGCCACGCTGTCGGGATCGTGGTGAAACGCCCGGTCGCCGATGATCCCGCTCACGCCGTGATCCAGGTCCAACACTGGGGCGAAACTGAGATCCACGCCCACCGCCCGCAACTCGGCGGCCATGAGCCAGCCGGTGACCCGAGCCAGTTGCTTGGCACGCATCCGATCCCGGTCGTAAATCTCGCCCAACCGGCGCACCGCCGGCAAGCGAGTGAATCCGGCGCGGAATCGTTGGACCCGACCACCCTCATGATCGACCGCCACCAGCAAGCGCGGTCGGCGCAGGGCGTGAATGGCCTCGGTCAGCGCCGCGATCTGCGCCGGCGACTGGTAATTGTGGGTGAACAGGATCACTCCGCCCACCAGTGGATGACCCAGCAGTTCCCGCTCCTGCGCGGTCAGTTCCGCGCCTTCCAGCCCCAGCATTATCGGTCCCAACGCCATCGTTCATGCCTCGCATCGGCCCGTTCGCCGTGAAATAGTCTTATGATAATAATTTATGTCCCTTTCGCCAGCCCATATGCCCGCGCCTTCCCCATCATCCATCCCATCCTCCCCACCGATCGCTTCCGCGCCCCGACGGCACGGCGCGTGGCGACTGTTCTATTGGGGGCTGGCGCTCGTGGCCATCATCGGCGTCGCCATCGCAACCGTCCTCGATCCCCTCGATTATTATGAAATCCTTCTCGACCACTGGCTCGACCCAGCGCGAGGGGAACCGGATGGATTCACGGCGATGCTGCGCCATACCCTCTGGCTCCTGGTTTGGCTGGGCGTGGTTGCGATCGCCGCATTGCTGTGGTCCTGGCTGCTGCGGCGTCAGGTGGCGCTACGCACCCGGCAATTGCTGCGGGAATTGAACGAGCGCCAGCAGGTGGAAACAGCGCTGCGCGAAAGCGAGGCCCGGTTTCGCGATGTGACCGAGGCGGCCAGCGACTGGATCTGGGAGATGAACGAGCACCTGCGCTTCACCTATCTGTCGGAACGATTCTATGCTCTGACCGGCATTGCCCCGGACCATGTCCTTGGCCGCGCCCGCTGGGAAATCGGCGTGGCCGATTCGGCCTCCGACCTGGAGCGGTGGCGCCAGCACCGGAAATTGCTGGAACAACAACTGCCGTTTCGCGATTTCGTCTACCGGACCCAGCTGAGCAACAACCAAAACACAGGACGCTATCTCAAGGTCAGCGGCAAACCCATTTACGATGTCCAGGGCCGATTTCTGGGTTACCGTGGCACCGGCACCGATATCACCGAACAGATCAGGGCGGAAACGGCGCTCCAGGAAAGCGAATTGCGGCTGCGGCGCATCATCGACCTGGTACCGCACATGATCTTCGCCAAGGACCGCCATGGCCGCTTTCTACTGGCCAACCGCGCCACCGCCAATGCCTTTGGCATGACCGTTGACGATCTGATCCAGCATTCTCATCCCTTCGTCCACAGCGTAGCCGAGGAAACCGAACGGATGCTGGGCGACGACCGGGAAGTGATCGACAGTGGAACCCCCAAGTTCATCGCCGAGGAAACCTTCACGGACCACGCTGGCCAGGCTCGAACCCTACAGACCATCAAAATCCCCTTTATAGAGCCAGGACTGAATGAAACCGCCGTCCTGGGCGTAGCCATCGATATCACCGAACAAAAGCGCGCCAAGGAAGAAGTGGCGCGGATGCGGCTTTATCTCAAAAATATCATCGACTCGATGCCTTCGGTGTTGATCGGCGTGGATCCCTGGGGCTATATCACGGTGTTGAACCAGCCCGCCGAACAGACCAGTGGCATGTCGTGGGAGGCGGCGCAGGGTCGGTTCTTCGGCGACGTATTCCCCCAACTGGACGGTCAGTTTGAGCAAGTGCGACAGGCCATCCGCCTCGGTCGGCCGATCAAAACCCCCCGAATGACGCTGGACATCCAGGGCGAACTGCATTATGCCGATGTCATGGTCTATCCTTTGATGGCGGACAGCGCCAGCGGCGCGGTGATCCGGATGGACGACGTCACCGCCCGAGTCCGGATCGAATCGATGATGGTGCAAACGGAAAAGATGTTGTCGGTCGGTGGGCTGGCGGCGGGCATGGCGCATGAAATCAACAATCCGCTGGGTGCCATCCTGCAGGGCAGCCAAAACATCCTGCGCCGCGTGGCGCCGGACATGCCGCAGAACCGAGCGGTGGCCGACGCTATCGGCATCGATCTGGACCAAGTCCACCGCTATCTGGAGCAACGCCAGATCCCGCGCTTTCTTGAGGGCATCCGCGAGGCCGGCGCGCGCGCGGCCAAGATCGTCGCCGACATGCTGTCCTTCAGCCGGCACAGCGAACCGCACTTCGCGATGGTGAACCTAGAAGAGATGCTGGAAACCGTGCTGCGGCTGGCCGCCAGCGATTATGATCTGAAAAAGAAGTATGACTTCAAGCGGATTGCCATCGAACGCGATTACGACCCCGCTCTGCGTTTCGTGTCTTGCGACAAGACGGAAATCGAGCAGGTCATCCTGAACCTGCTCAAAAACGCCGCCCAGGCCATGGCCGAGGAAAGCACGCCGACGCCGGTCATCACCCTGCGCACCCGCCGCGAGGCGGAACATGCCCTGGTCGAAGTGGTTGACAACGGCCCTGGCATGGACGAAAAAACCCTCAAGCGCATCTTCGAGCCGTTCTTCACCACCAAGGAGGTGGGCGCTGGCACCGGCTTGGGCTTGTCGGTATCCTACTTCATCATCACCGAGCAACATAACGGCCGGCTGTCGGTGATGTCCAAGCCGGGGCAAGGGGCGCGCTTCAGCATTCGCCTGCCCCTGCCGGGCCGGGAGGCGTTGCCATGACTGAGTGGGTTTTGATCGTTGATGACGAAGCCATGATTCGGGAAAACCTGAAAGCATACCTGGAGGACGAAGGCTGGCGCGTGGCGGCGTTCGAGTCCGTCGCGCCGGCGCTGAACTGGCTGCGTAACGGCGATCCCTGCCGGGTCTGCATCATGGACATGCGCCTGCCGGACATCGACGGCAACACCGCCATTCGCGCCCTGCATCAGACTCACCCTGATTTGGAATTCCTGATCCACACCGGTTCGTCCAGTTACAGCCTGCCCGAGGATCTACGCGCCATGGGCCTCGACGACAGCCGGATCTATCACAAACCGCTAGCCGACATGGCGCCGCTGGCGGCGGCGGCGCGGAGGCTCGCGGCGCGCGGGGACTGGCCATGAGTCCCCGACCCACTCGCATCCTGACGATCGACGACGAGGATCTGGTTCGGGAAATTCTGACCGCCTATCTGGAAGACAGCGGTTTTGAGGTCATTCAGGCCGGCGATGGTCGAACCGGCATCGATCTGATCGGCCGCGAGCAACCCGATCTGGTACTGTGCGACTTGCGCATGCCGGGCATGGACGGCTTGCAGGTGATCGCCGCCGTCACCCGCGACTTTCCCGAATTGCCGATCCTGGTGGTTTCCGGCATGGGCGGCATCAACGACGCCATTCAGGCGCTCAAGCTCGGCGCTTGGGATTACGTCACCAAGCCGATCGAAGACATGGCGGTGCTGGAGCACGCCATCAATCATGCCCTGGAGCGCGCTCGCCTACGGCGGGAAAACCGCGAGCATCGCGAGCATCTGGAAGTCGTCAACGAACAGTTGCGGCAAACCCTGCGACGCTTGCAGGAAGACGAGTCGGCGGCGCGGCGCATCCAATTCCAGTTATTGCCGGAAAACGACAAGCAGTACCGCAATTACCGCTTCAGCCGTCACCTGCTGACCTCGCAATACCTCAGCGGCGATTTCGTCGACTATTTCGCCATTGACGGCGAGCATCTCGGCTTCTATATCGCCGACGTATCCGGTCATGGCGTTTCGTCAGCCTTCGTCACGGTGATGCTGAAAAGCTACATGGGTCGTTACCGGGAGCTACATCGGCAGAACCGCGACAAGGGCATCCTGAATCCAGCCGAGACCCTCAGCCGGCTGAACCGGGAAATATTCAGTTGTCACATGGACAAGTATCTGACCATGTTCTACGGCGTGATCCACTGGCCAAACAACCAGTTGCGCTACAGCAGTGGCGGTCAGTTCCCGTTTCCGATCTTGTTCGACGGCGAACGGGCCAGCTACATCGGCAAGAAAAGCTTGCCCATCGGACTGTTCGACTTCGCCAGTTATCGGACCGAATACCTCGATTTACCGCGGCGGTTTGTTCTGGCGCTGATTTCCGATGGCATTCTCGAAACCCTGCCGCAAGCCAGCCTGCGCGACAAACAAACTTTTCTGCTGGAACTGATCCGCGATACCGGCATCGATATCGAGAATCTGATTCAGGCGCTGGGCCTGGATCGCGCCGGACCGTTGCCAGACGACGTCACCTTGTTGTTGATCAAGAGGGCGGAGTGAATGGAATCGGGAACAGCGTTTTACGTCAAGCAGGGCGCCACCTATATCCTCAAACTGAACGGCGACGTGCGCTACACCATGAGCTGCGCGCTGGGGGATTTCCTGAACGGATTGTTCGCCCAGACCGACTACGACGACATCGTGGTGGATCTGACCGACGCCCATTCCATCGACAGCACCAGTCTGGGTCTCCTGGCCCGAATCGCCAACTTTAGCCGCCAGCATTTCGCCCACAAGACGACCCTGTTGTCGACCAATCCCGATGTCAATCAAATCCTCGACAACCTGGGGTTTTACGAGATTTTCAACATCCGCGACACGGGCGAGACCATCTCGGCGACGCTGCGGCAACTGGCGATTCCCGACCCCTGCGACAAGGATACGCTGACCCGAATCGTTTACGAAGCCCACCGCACGTTGAGCGAACTCAACCCCAGCAACCAGGAAACCTTCAAGGGCGTCCTCGACAGCCTGCGGTCCAAGTTGGGCGGCGGTTCATAACCATGGCGCCGACTTCAGCCGGCGATGAACACCCGGTCACCGGCTTCCACCCGGTCGAACAATTCCAGTAAATCCGGATTCCGCAGGCGGATGCAACCGTGCGAGAGCGGTATTCCCATCGGCGCCTCGTCCGGGCAGCCGTGCAGGTAAATGAACCGGCGCAGGGTGTCATGATCGCCGCCGCGGTTGAACCCCACCTCCAGGCCGGTCAGCCATAAAATCCGGGTCAGGATCCAATCCCGTTCGGGATAACTGGCCGCCAGTTCCGAACTGTAAATCTCACCGGTCGGTCGCCGCCCGACGAACACGGCGTTGAGCGGCAGGCCGGCACCGATCTTGATGCGGATACGATGCCAGCCGCGCGGCGTGCAGCCACTGCCGCGCCGCTCGCCTGGCCCATTGCGGGCGGTGGAGACTCGATACGTAGCGGCTACCTGACCCCATTCCCGCAGTTCCAGGCGTTGCTCGGGAATGCTGATGTGAATCAAGATGTCGCGCATGGCCAGGTGTTGTAGGGGTGCCGCGCCAGTTGTGAGTTGTAGTAGCGGATGTCGTGCGAGACGTCCTCGCCGGCCCAGTCGGGCCGGGCGAACGGCTCGTCGGGACGGCCAAGCTCCACTTCCGCCACGATCAGCCCGGCGTTGGCGCCCGCGAATTCGTCGATTTCCCAAAGATGACCGCCGTAACGAACGAAATGGCGGGTCTTTTCGAGCAAGGGTTGCTCGCACAAGGTATCGAGGATTTCCTCGGCCTCGGCCAGGGGGATCGAATATTCGTATTCGCTGCGCTGGATGCCGAGCGTTCCGCTTTTGATGTTGAGAAAGCCCTGACCGCCGGCCACCCGCACCCGCACCGAGCAACGGGCGTCGCTGGTCAGATAACCCTGCCGCATCCGTACCGAGCGCTCGACCTGTTGGCGCCAGCGGTCGTCGCGGATGAGAAACTTGTGTTCGATCTCAGTGGCCATGCCGCCGTCCCGTTGCTTGATTGGAATTCAACTCGCATGGTAGGACAAGCGGGGGGTTTTGTGTATGTGTATGTTTGCCCGCCTTACCACCTATCAGTTTGTCCCAAACCATGGTTTCAGAAGCATTTCAGCAGATTTCCTGTAACGGCAAATCAAACAGTTAATGCCGCCTGCTGATGAGTGAAACAGGCGGTTTTCAAAACTGATAGGTGGTAAGGTTTGCCCGCATTCGCGGCACCGGGGACGAATCCACACGAGCGACACCGACCCCAAGGCGTTACCGCTACTCGACGACGAGACCATCACCGAGTTGCGTGACATCATGGAAGGCAAGTTTGCCGAGCAGGTCCAATGTTTTCCTGCGCGATCCGCCGATTCAGATCGGGCGCTCGCAAGCCACCGCCAGAGGTAACATCCATCAGGTTTATCGAAAACTGGTCACAACGCGCCTGCAAAACTCTGCTGCCGCCACGCCTCGTAAACCGCGACCGCCACCGCGTTGGCCAGATTGAGACTGCGGCCAGCAGTCAGCATCGGAATCCGCAACCGCCGTTCCGGAGCGATCTCGGCCAGCACCCGCGCCGGCAGACCGCGCGTTTCCGGGCCGAACAGCAGGGCATCGTCGGGCTGGTAAGCGATGGTGTGATAGGAACGTGTCCCTCGGGTGGTGAAGGCCAACAAGCGCGCCGGTTTCACCTCGACCAGAAAAGCCTCCAGATCGCGATGCAACCGCACCGTGGCCCATTCGTGATAATCCAGTCCCGCCCGGCGCAACTGGCGATCGTCGAACTGAAAACCGAGCGGCCGGATCAGATGCAACCGCGCGCCGGTGTTGGCGCACAACCGGACGATATTGCCGGTATTGGGCGGAATTTCCGGCTCGTACAAAATCACGTCGAACATGGCCCGCCGCGTCCGGTCCCCTATTCCATTCGCAATTCCTTGATCTTCCGGGTCAGGGTGTTGCGCCCCCAACCCAGCAATCGGGCGGCGTCCTGCCGATGGCCGCCAGTTTGCTCCAGCGCCGCCCGAATCAATACGCGCTCGAAGCTGGGCAGAGCCGTTTCCAGCAGATTCCGCTCGCCGCGCGCCAACCGCTGACTGACCCACGTTCGCAGCGTCGCTTCCCACTCGGAACCGTTGCTGGCCATAGCCGGGCTTCGCTCCCGCAACTCGCTCGGCAGGTTCTCCAGATGGATTTCCCGCCCCGAGGCCATCACCGTCAACCAGCGGCACAGGTTTTCCAATTGCCGGACGTTGCCGGGCCAATCGAGGCCGCTGAGATAGCTCTCGGTTTCCGGGCGCAGGATTTTGGGTTCAACGCCCAGCTCCCGGGCCGCCTGGCTCAGAAAATGCCGAGTCAACAACGAAATGTCCTCTCGGCGCCTGTTGAGTGATGGGAGTTGAATTCGGATCACATTCAACCGGTGGTAAAGATCCTCGCGAAACAACCCATCGCGGACCCGTTGCTCCAGATTCTGATGGGTGGCGGCGATCACCCGCGCGTCCACCCGGATCGGCGTATGGCCCCCCACCCGATAAAACTCGCCTTCGGCCAGCACCCGCAACAATCGGGTTTGTAACTCCGCCGGCATATCGCCGATTTCGTCCAAAAAGAGCGTTCCGCCATTGGCCTGTTCGAATCGCCCCTGCCGGGTCGCCTGCGCCCCTGTAAACGCGCCACGTTCGTGGCCGAACAGTTCCGATTCCAGCAAATCACGCGGAATGGCGGCGGTGTTGATCGCGATGAACGGCTGGGCGGCGCGCGGGCTGTGCCGGTGCAGGGCGCGGGCCACCAATTCCTTGCCCGTGCCGGATTCGCCGGTGATCAGCACTGTGATGTTGGAACGCGACAGCCGACCGATGGCGCGAAAAACCTCCTGCATGGCCGGCGCCTCGCCGATGATCTCGGGCAACGGCTCGACCGGTTCCGCCGGCTCGGTGCGCTGGCGGTGGGTCAGACAGGCACGGCGAACCAGGGCCACCGCCTCGTCCACATCGAACGGTTTGGGCAGGTATTCGAACGCACCACCCTGATAGGCGGAAACCGCGCTGTCAAGATCGGAATGGGCGGTCATGATGATCACCGGCAATTCCGGCGCCCGTTCGCGCAGACGGGCCAGCAATTCCAGACCGCTCATGCCCGGCATCCGGATATCGGCGATCACCGCGTCCGGCGTTCCTTGGCGCAACGCGTCGAGCACCCCCGCCGCGCTCTCGAAGGTCGTCACCGTCATGCCGTCGCGTTGCAGGGCTTTTTCCAGCACCCAGCGAATGGCGTGGTCGTCGTCGATCACCCAAATGCGTTCTTTCCTGCTCATCCAGTTCTTCCCAGGGGCAATAGCAACGTGAAAATGGTCTCGCCGGGCCGGCTGACGCACTCGATCAAGCCGCCGTGCTGGGCGATGATGCTTTGGGCAATGGACAAACCCAGTCCGGTGCCATCAGGCCGACCGCTAATCATCGGATAGAAAATCCGTTCCTGCTGGGTGGGCGGAATGCCGGGACCATCGTCCACGACGTCCAACCGCGCCACCAGCTTGTGGCGTTTGGTGCCGATGGTGTACTGACGCTGCACTCGAGTTCGCAGGGTAATGACGCCTCGTCCACGCGCGCGCAGCGCCTGTGCCGCGTTGCGCACTACGTTGAGCACGGCCTGGATCAACCGGTCAGCATCGCCCCACAGAGGCGGAATACTGGGATCGTAGTCGCGCTCGATGCGGATGCCAGGACAAGCCTCGGCTTCCACCAAGCCACAAACCCGCTCCAGGATTTCGTGAACGCTAACCTCGCCATGAATCAGTAACCGGTTGGGACCGAGCATCCGGTCCACCAGATTGCGGAGCCGATCGGCCTCGCCGATGATGATACCGGTGTATTCGCGCAGCGCTGGATCCGGCAGTTCGCGCTCCAGAAGTTGCGCCGCCCCCCGCAAGCCGCCCAGTGGGTTCTTGATTTCGTGTGCCAGATTGCGCACCAATGTCTGGGTGGTGTGGTGCTGGGCTAGGATGTGTTCCTCGCGGTTGATCCGAAGTCGCCAATCCACCTGCCGTAGTTCCAGCAACAGCTCGGTGGGCGGATCGCGCTCCAGCAAGGGCGCGGCGGTGCAATCCACGGTAACGATCCGCTTCAGGGGAAAGGTCAGTTGCAGCTCCCGCTCGATATAGGGATGACCGCTCTCCAGGCAGTGTCGCAGCCCGGCGATGAACGACTCGGCACCGATGACCAATTCCGACAGCCCCAGTCTTTGAGCTTTGCGAAAGCTCAGTTCGAACAGCGTCTCCGCCGCCGGATTCATGAACAACAGCCGCAAGCGCCGGTCCAGCACCAGTACGGCGATGCTCAAGCTTTCAACCACCCGACGTTGGTAATTTCTCAGCACGGTCGCCTCATTTTCTGCTTGTTATTTTTGGTTTTTGCAAAAAAAAGGCCAATTTGGCAAGTCGCCTGTAGGGTACACCATCGACGCATCGCATCGAGTCAGGCATGACTGGACCGGAAGTCTTTATCATCGACGCCATGCGCCATAATAGTGCAATGCATCCCCAACAAAAAACGCCCCCGTTCAGGGGGCGTCATCGCGAGTAAGCTCAGGCGGCGCGCGGCTTAAATCGCCGCGCCGTGGCCTTACAAGCTGTAGTAAAGATCGAATTCGACCGGGTGAGTCGTCATCCGCATCCGGGTCACATCCTGCATCTTGAGCGCGATATAGGCATCAATCAGGTCGTTGGTGAACACTCCCCCTTTGATGAGAAATCCACGATTCTTATCCAGTTCGCCGAGAGCCTGTTCCAACGAGAAACAGACCTGCGGAATCAGTTTCTCTTCCTCCGGTGGCAATTCATAAATGTCCTTGTCAACCGGATCACCAGGATGAATCTTGTTTTGGATGCCATCCAGGCCGGCCATCATCATGGCGGCGAACGCCAGATACGGATTGGCGGTCGAGTCGGGAAACCGCACTTCGATGCGACGTCCCTTGGGGTTGCTGACGTAGGGGATCCGAATGGACGCGGAGCGGTTGCGCGCCGAATACGCCAGATTGATCGGCGCCTCGAAACCCGGCACCAGTCGCTTGTAGGAGTTGGTCGATGGGTTGCAGAAAGCGTTCAGCGTCTTGGCATGCTTGATGATACCGCCGATGTAGTACAGCGCCGTTTCCGACAGACCCGCATACAGATCGCCGGAGAACAGATTGGCACCATCCTTCCCCAGCGATTGATGGACATGCATGCCGCTGCCGTTATCGCCAACCAGGGGTTTGGGCATGAAAGTGGCGGTCTTGCCGTAGCTGGCCGCCACGTTTTGCACCACATATTTCAAGCGCTGCACCTCGTCGGCCTTACGCACCAGGGTGTTGAACTGAACGCCGATTTCGGCTTGGCCGGCGGTCGCCACCTCGTGGTGATGGACCTCGGGCACCAGACCCATCGCCTCCAAATTCAGGCACATGGCGGAGCGGATGTCTTGTTGCGAATCGACCGGCGGCACCGGGAAATAGCCGCCCTTGACCCCGGGTCGATGGCCGAAGTTGCCACCCTCGTAAACACGCTCGGAGTTCCAGCCAGCCTCGGAGGAATCCACCTTGCAGAAACAACCACTGATGTCGGCGCCCCAGCGCACGTCATCGAAGATGAAAAACTCGTTTTCCGGCCCGAAGAAGGCAACATCGCCGATCCCGGTCGATTTTAGATACGCCTCAGCACGACGGGCCAACGAGCGAGGGTCGCGCTCGTAACCCTGCATGGTGTTGGGCTCGATGACATCGCAGGTCAACACCAGGGTCGGTTCCTCAAAAAAAGGATCGACGCAAGCGGTCACGGGATCGGGCATCAGGATCATGTCCGATTCCTGGATACCCTTCCAGCCAGCGATGGACGAGCCGTCGAACATCTTGCCGTCCTCGAATACATCCTCGTCCACGGCGCTGACGGGCACGGTCACGTGTTGCTCCTTGCCACGGGTATCGGTGAAACGATAGTCCACGAACTTGATACCCTTTTCCTCGATCAGCTTCATCACATCGGCAGCATTCATTGTCATTGATTCCTCGGGTTTGAAAAAACTTTGGTCGTAATGGAAAACGTTCGGTGATGGGGATTGCCCTGTTCCATAATCCGCCGCGATTTAGCAGGAACCATGCCACGGGAATTTTTTTCAGTCATGACCGTCCATTGGGCATGTACTAGCATGCACGGGCGGTTCATTCAGCACCAATATAGAGCAAACTCGCCAAGCACCGCCCCATTTAGGGGCATCACGTAACACCCTCTAGCG
The DNA here is from genome assembly GCA_031732935.1 of Candidatus Contendibacter sp. GTDB lineage: Bacteria > Pseudomonadota > Gammaproteobacteria > Competibacterales > Competibacteraceae > Contendibacter. The sequence goes on along the minus strand of JAVMKH010000214.1, from coordinate 16,094 downwards.
GGTCAACTCCAGTGGAGCAAACGGCTTATACTCCCATCATCACCCAGCCACCAGCGGAGAACGGCATGAAATTCGAGTTTATGGTTCAGAACGTCAAGTGCGGCGGGTGCGCCAGCACGATTCAAACCGGTTTACGTCAAGACACCAGGGTCTGGGAGGTAGCGGTGGACGTGCCTACCGGTCGGGTGACGGTGGAAATCGAAGGAGACCACCGAGGGGAGCTCAGCGCGGCCCTGAAAGCATTGGGCTATCCCGAACGGGCCTGAGCGGACACATCCGCGGGGACTGACGGGCCAAAGCGGAGCCGGGCAAACCCCGGCCCCTCGCCCGCCACAAGCGGTTTAGAAGCGGGTACCGATGTTGAAGCCGATGACCCAGGGATCGATGGTCACGGTACCGACACCGACACCATCCAACTTGAGCTTGGAGTCGATATCCATATACATGACGGTGGCGTTCAAGAACCAATTGGGGGCCACGTCGACGTCGACGCCCAGCTCCCCAGCCAGCCCCCAGGACGAATCCAGGCTCACGTCAGTGCCAGACAGAGCGCCGGTTCCATCCTCATTGAAGAAGAAGGTGTAATTCAGACCGACCCCCACATAGGGATGGACGGTGCCCTCTGGCGTAAAGTGATATTGCAGGAAGAGCGTCGGGGGTAACTGGTAGGTATCGGCAACCTTGCCCGCGCCCGTGAGTTGGATATCATGCTTGAACGGCAAGGCCAGAATCAGTTCGATGCCTATATTTGGAGTAGCCATATAGGTAAAATTGAACCCTAAGCTGTAGCCGTTATCGACATCGATTTCGGCGCCCGGCGCGAGCGTGAGATTATCGGACTTGGGGAATATACCCCACGCTCCGACCCGCCCAATCCAATTACCCGCCTCATACGCTTGAGCAGTTCCCGCCAGCAAACCAGCGGCCAGAGCGGCGGCCAAGGTAGTTTTCATGATTTTAATGGACATCGTCAGACTCCTAGGGTCATTTCTTTCATGGGTTAAAAAAGCGGCATTCACGCACAACTATTGTGTACTATCCACAACAAAATAGTCAAAAACAACGTAATGTATCAATAGTGTCATTGGGCGGCCTCAATCTTCCTCCAACGGCGGCAATACCTGAACCACCTCCTCGAACGTGGTCAGCCCGGCAGCGATTTGCAAGGCGGCGCTCACCCGTAACAGCCGCATGCCCTGCCCGCACGCGCGGCGGCGAAGTTCGTCCGAATCCATGTCAGACCGAAACAGCCGGCGCAATTCCGGCGTCACAGCCAACAGCTCATACAAACCGACGCGGCCGAGATAGCCAGTGTTGCGGCACTCTGGACAACCGCGCGGCGCCCGGATAGCCACCGGTTTCGGCAATGGCCAGGGACGAATCAACGCTTCCCACAAGGTCGTCTCCAATTCCCCCTCGCCCTTGCAGTGCGGGCACAGGGTACGCACCAGCCGTTGCGCCATTACCCCGATGAGGACGTTCTGGATCAGGTAGTGGGGTACCCCGAGATCGAGCAGCCGGGTCACCGCCGAGGCGGCATCGTTAGTGTGCAGGGTGGACAACACCAGATGCCCGGTCAGTGCCGCCTGCACCGCCATCTGGGCGGCCTCCAGATCGCGAATCTCGCCGACCATAATGATGTCGGGGTCCTGCCGCAGCAGGGTGCGGATGCCTTGGGCGAAAGTTAGATCAATCGCGGGCTGGACTTGCATCTGATTGAGTTCCGGCGCCACCATTTCGATGGGGTCCTCGACCGTGCAGACGTTGACCTCGGGATTCGCCAGATGCTTGAGTGTGGTGTACAGCGTGGTGGTCTTGCCGGAACCGGTTGGACCGGTGACCAGCACGATGCCATGCGGCCGGGCGATCATCGCTCGCCAAGCCGCCTCCTCGGCCGGCGCGAAACCCAGTTGGTTGAAATTCTTGGTGACCGTGTCCGGATCGAAAATGCGCAGCACGCACTTCTCGCCGAAGGCGGTGGGCATGGTGGACAACCGCATTTCGATTTCCCGGCCAGCCGGGGTGCGGATCTTGATCCGACCATCCTGTGGCCGGCGCTTCTCGGCCACGTCCATCCGCCCCAGGATCTTGATGCGGCTGGTCACCGCGTTCATCACCGCTGGCGGCAATTGATAAATCGCGTGTAGAACGCCATCGATGCGAAAGCGGATATGGCCCTGCTCGCGGCGCGGCTCCAGATGGATGTCGCTGGCGCGCTGGGAAAAGGCATATTGCAGCAGCCAGTCCACGATCTGCACGATCGGCCGTTCGTCGGCGCTCAGTTCGCCGCGTCGGCCCAGTTCCAGCAATTGCTCAAAGTTGAGAACGCCCGAGACCGGCTCCAGCACGCCGCGCAGCGCGCCGCGCACCGAGCGCGACACACCGTAAAACTCCAGTTGATAGCGGTTGATGTCCAGCGGATTGGCGATGACCCGCTCGATGTCCTTACGCAGGGTTTGCCGCAATACCTCGCGCCACTCGGTAAGATAAGGCTCGGTGGTGGCGAACACCACGCGATGTTCATCCGTTGCAACCGGCAAAATGTGGTAGCGGGCGGCGTATTCGTAGGAGATGAACGGCAATAGCCGCTCCACCGAGGCAATATCGAGCTTGAGCGGATCGATGCGCAGGTAAGGCAACCCGACCTTGCCGGCCAGCCATTCGGTCAGCAGCTCCAAACTCAACACCGGGTGCGGCGGCTGGGCATGGCGCAGCTGCTTGTTGGCGATCACCACCAGGGGATGCAACTCGCCGCGCTCCGCCCGCGCTTCCGCGCCGATCCGTTCGAGATCGGCCCTGGCCACCAGACCGTCGGCGGCCAATTCATCCAGCACCTCCTTCAAGGTCAGGCGATGTTCGGGCAGGCGCGGGCGCGGGGACGGCTGGGAGGGTGCGGAGCGGGGTTCGGCGCTGGACAAGACAGGGGTTGCCGCCGGTATGGCGAGCGCGGGTTGGTTCACAAAACCTCCAGTTTAGCGTAGGCCACCACCAGCCACTTAGCGCCGCCGGCCGTCGGAAAATTCACCCTGGCCCGGGCATGGTAGCCGGCGCCTTCGACTTCCAGCACCACCCCTTCGCCAAATTGCGGATGGCGCACCCGCTGGCGGGGTCGCAGGCCAGGGGGTGCGATGGGCGCGGCGGCGGCCGGTTGGGTCGAGAGCGGGCTTTTTTCCCGCCGTTTCGGCCGGGCACGCACATCGTGGGTCAATTCCTCGGGAATCTCCCGAACGAAGCGCGAAGGCGAGGGATAGTTCTCGCGGCCGTACCAGTGACGCCGCTCGGCGTGGCACAGAACCAACCGCCGCTGGGCGCGGGTGACGCCGACGTAAGCCAGTCGCCGTTCCTCTTCCAATTGGCGCGCTTCCGCCACCGAACGGCTGTGTGGAAATAGCCCCTCCTCCAGCCCCACCAGAAATACCAGTGGAAACTCCAGCCCCTTGGCCATGTGCAGGGTCATCAATTGCACGCTGTCCTCGCCAGCGGCGCCCTGTCCTTGGCCAGATTCCAGCACGGCGTGGGCCAGAAAGGCGTTCAGCCAGTCGGGCTCGTCCGGGTCCACGCCGACCACGACTGGATCGGCGTGGGTGATGAAATCACCGCTGGCATTGACCAGTTCCTCCAGGTTTTCGACCCGTATCTCACCCTTGTCGTCCTTGGCCTGCTCATACATCGCCCGCAGACCGCTGCCGGTGACGACATGCTCCACCCGTTCCGGGAGGGGTCGACCGTGGCTGTCACGGTCCAGCGCCTCGACCAAGTTGAGGAAACCGCGCACCGCGCCAGCGGCCCGTCCGCTGAGCCCACCGGTCGCCAATAAGCCCAGAGCGGCCTGCCACAACGAACCGCCTTGCGCACGCGCCGCTTCGCGCAACAGGTCCACCGTGCGCTCACCGATGGCTCGGGGTGGAGTGTTGACCACCCGTTCGAAGGAAGGATCGTCGTCGCGGTGCGCGACTAGTCGCAGATAGGCCAAGGCATCCTTGATCTCGGCCCGTTCGAAAAAACGCAGGCCGCCGTAGATCCGGTACGGCAGCACCGCCGCGATCAGGGTTTCCTCGAACACCCGCGACTGGGCGTTGGAGCGGTAGAGAATCGCCACGTCGCGGCGCTGGCCCCCCTGCTCCACCCACTGGCGAATGCGCTCGACCACGAACCGCGCCTCGTCCGTTTCGTTGAAGGCGTTGTAGACCTGGATCGGTTCGCCGTCGCCGTCGGCGGTCCACAGATTCTTGCCCAGTCGGTTGGCGTTGTGAGCGATGAGCGCGTTCGCGGCCTTGAGGATGTTGTGAGTGGAGCGGTAGTTCTGTTCCAGGCGGATGGTTCGCGCGCCGGGAAAATCGTCGGCAAAGCGTTGAATATTCTCGACTTTAGAACCTCTCCATCCATACACGCATTGGTCATCGTCGCCGACGATGAGCACGTCGCCCTGCCCGCCACCCAGCAGCCGCACCCACTGATACTGAATGGTGTTGGTGTCCTGAAATTCGTCCACTAGAACGTGCCGGAACCGCTCCTGATAATGGGCCAGCAGGTCCGGGTTGTCGCGCCAGAGTTCGTAGGCGCGCAGCAGCAATTCGCCGAAATCCACCAGGCCGCCGCGTTCGCATTCCTGCTGATAGATCGTGTAGATCTGCCGGTACTGACGCTGGACCGGTTTGCCGTCGTCGGCCAGATCGGCGGGACGCTGGATTTCGTCCTTGCACCGGTTGATGAAACCGGCGACCTGCGGCGGCGGCCACTTCTTCTCATCCAGGTTCAGGCCGCGCAACACCCGCTTGAGCAGCCGGTTCTGATCGTCGCTGTCGAGAATCTGGAAGGCGCGCGGCAAGCGGGCTTCCTGCCAGTGCTGGCGCAGCAGGCGGTGGGCGATACCGTGAAAGGTCCCGATCCACAGCCCGCCGATGGGCTGGTTCAACATCTTTTCGACCCGGCCGCGCATCTCGGCGGCGGCCTTGTTGGTGAAGGTCACCGCCAAAATCGACCAGGGCGCGGCGTTCTCCACCGTCAGCAACCAGGCGATGCGTCGGGTCAACACCCGGGTCTTGCCGCTCCCGGCGCCGGCCAACACCCGCAGGAGTCCCAGCGGCGCGGTCACCGCCTGGCGCTGGGGTTCGTTGAGATCATCGAGAATCCAGGAAACGTCCATGGTCAGCGATTCTAGCAGAATCGCTTCGAGTGGTCGGCGACCGGGGCAGCGGGCGCTACGATACTGCCTTCCGCCGCCGGTAAACCGAGCGTAACCGCTCAGATTTCCTAGTGGTTTCGCCCTGTATCGATGGGTTTCGCTACGCTCAACCCATCTTAAGAAAAACAATGGATTGTAGGATGGGTTGAGCGTAGCGAAACCCATCGTTGCGCGGGATGAGAGGGGCCTGAACGGTTAAAACCGAGCGACGCGAGAATGCCGACTCGAAACATGGCCTATCTCAATCCCGCTCTCTCCTGCCGCGACGGGAACAATGCTACGGCCTGTCGGGCAAATCCAGTATGATGGACCCCCTTCGATGGTTTGAAACATGAAGGTGACTTGAATCATGCCGGAGACAATCGGGTGCTTGAACTGATCAAGGCTGGCGGCTGGCTGATGGCGCCGATTTTGGCCTGCTCGCTGGCGGCGGCGACCATCATCGTCGAACGGCTGCTGGCGTTGCGGCGGGCTCGGGTACTACCCGACCAGTTGCTGGCGACCCTGGACCGTTGGCTGGAACGCGGCGCGGTCGATGCGCGGGAAGTTGAAGCGTTGCCGCTGCATTCGCCGCTCGGCCGGATCGTGGCGGCGGGACTTGCCTGCCGGGGCCGGAGCCGGGAGATTCTACGGGAGCGGGTCGAGGACACCGGCCGCCATGTCGCGCACGAACTGGAGCGCTTCCTCAGCACCTTGGGCACCATCGCCGCCATCAGCCCACTACTGGGCCTGCTCGGCACCGTGGCTGGTATGATCAAGATCTTTCAGATCGTTTCGACCCAGGGCAATAGCAACTTCAGTCTGCTCTCGGTGGGTATCGCCGAAGCATTGGTGACCACCGCCGCCGGTCTGACCGTCGCTATTCCCAGCCTGCTGTTTTATCGTTATTTCAATGCGCGGGTGGACGAACTGGTGGTGCGCATGGAGCAGGAAACCCTGCAACTCGTCGACCTGTTGGACGCCGGAGCCAGCGCGGAGGAACAACGGCCATGAACCTACGCCCCCACCGCCGCGAGGAACCGGATCTCAACCTGGTGCCAATGATCGACGTCGTGCTGGTGCTGCTGATCTTCTTCATGATCGCCACCAGCCTGCGGCACGAGTCGAAATTGGAAATCCGGCTGCCTGAATCCACCAGCCAACCGTTGCCCAGCAACCTGGCCCAACTGGAAGTCGACATCGACGCCAGCGGTCGCTACGCCCTCAACGGCCAGATGCTGGCGACCGCTGATGTCCCAACCCTGAAAGCGGCCCTGCAAGCCGCCGCCCAGGGCCGGGAGTTGCCGCTGATCCTCCGCGCCGATGGCCAGACCCCCCATCAGGCGGTGGTGACGGTGCTCGATGTCGCCGGCCAACTCGGTCTCAAGCAACTGGCCATCGGCACGGTGAATGCGCCGGCCGCCGCGCCTGGGTCTCCAGCCCCCCGCAACGTCCTACCCTCGCCGGACCCTGAGCCATGACTTTTCTGGATCGTTACGGCTATTCGCTAAACGGCGTCGCGGTGCTGCTGTGGCCGTTGAGCCTGTTGTTCGGGCTGGCGGCGCGCGCGCGGCGGCTATTGTACCAGCACGGCCTGCGGCGGAGTGAAGCCGTTCCCGTGCCGCTGATCGTGGTCGGCAACATCACCGTCGGTGGTGCCGGCAAAACCCCGCTGGTGGCCTGTCTGGTGGAACTACTGCGAGAGGCCGGTTATCAACCAGGCGTCATCAGCCGTGGTTATGGTGGCCAGTCGGCGCGGTGGCCACGCCAGGTCATGGCCGACAGCGATCCACGCGAGGTCGGCGACGAGCCGGTGCTGCTCGCTCGGCGTTGCCGTTGTCCGGTCGTGGTGGGGCCGGACCGGGTGGTGGCGGCGCGGACCTTGCTCAATACCTATGGGTGCAACGTGATCCTGAGCGACGACGGTTTGCAGCATTACCGCCTGCGGCGTGACCTTGAAATCGCGGTGGTGGACGGCTTCCGCCGACTGGGCAACGGCGCCTGCTTGCCCGCCGGTCCACTACGGGAACCACCGTCTCGTCTGCGCGAGGTGGACTTCGTGGTCGGCAACGGCGCGGCGCGGGGTGGTGAGTATCTCATGTGCCTGCGCGGCGAAACGGCGATCAACCTGGCCGACCCCTGCGTCAGCGCCACGCTGACTGGATTTCGCCACGGCACGGTTCACGCCGTGGCCGGCATCGGCGATCCCGGACGGTTTTTCGACCAACTACGCCATGCCCGGCTGCGCATCGTGGAACACCCCTTCCCCGATCATCACGTTTTCCGCCCCGAGGATCTGCACTTCCCTCAGGACCTGCCCGTGCTGATGACCGAGAAGGATGCGGTAAAATGCCGAGCCTTCGCGCCGGAAGGCTGCTGGTACGTACCGGTCGACGCGCGGTTGGAACCGGCCTTCGAGGAAGATTTGCTCAAGCGGCTGGCGTCGGTGGCCATGGCCAAGGGCATCCGGCGCGAACATTCGGGCGCGAGTCGGCGGGCAAGACGAACCCCGCCCGCGCCGCCTATCGGTGACGAGGTGAAGCACGATGGACAAGAAACTGCTGGATATTCTGGTATGCCCGGTCAGCAAGGCCCCGCTGATCCACGACAAGGCGCGACAGGAGTTGATCTGCAAGGAAAGCCGGCTGGCCTATCCGATCCGCGACGGTATTCCGGTGATGCTGGAAGCCGAGGCGCGGGCATTGAGCGATGAGGAGGTTGCTTCGCTTGCGTGAAACCGAATTTCCGTTTCGGGTCGCGATCCCGGCCCGCTACGCCTCGACCCGGTTGCCAGGCAAGCCACTGCGGTTGCTAGCGGGCCGACCGCTGATTGAGCACGTCCATCGGCGGGCACGGGCCAGCGGCGCGCTGGAGGTGGTCATCGCCACCGACGACGCGCGCATCCGCGCGGTGGCCGAGGGGTTCGGCGCGACGGTGTGCATGACCTCGCCCGCTCACCCTTCGGGAACCGACCGGCTGGCGGAAGTGGCGGCCCGCCTCGGCTGGCCGGACGACGCCATCGTGGTCAACGTGCAAGGCGACGAACCGGGCCTGCCACCCGCCCTGATCCAGCAGGTGGCCACAGGTTTGGCGACGCATCCCGACGCCGGGATCGCCACCGCCTGCGTCCGCATCCGCGAGGCGGCCGAGATTTTCGATCCGAACGCAGTTAAGGTGACGCGTGACGCCCAAGGCTATGCGTTGTATTTCAGCCGCGCGCCGATTCCCTGGCACCGAGAGGCGTTTCGAGGCAACGGTTCGGCGTTGGCTGAATCCCCAGTCGACGGGGCCTGGTTCCGCCATATCGGCCTGTACGCCTATCGAGTGGCGGTGTTGCGCCGCTACCCGGATTTGGCGCCCGCGCCGGCCGAACGGACCGAGTCGCTGGAACAATTGCGCGCGTTGTGGCACGGCATCCGCATTTATGTCGCCGAGGCGGTCGAAATACCGCCGTCTGGCGTGGACACCGAAGCTGACTTGGCGCGACTGGCGACGGAGTGGGAACGCTCAGGCCAGCAGATCGAATCCGGCTAGTTCCGGTAAATCGGGATTGAAATGGTCACAGCGTTCGTCAAGCACGGCGACAGTAAAGGTTTGCGGCGCCCAGCCGATGGCGTCGCCATATTGGTTGGGTTGAATGACCTTGCTGTCGCCGCCGGCGCGCAACACTAGCAAGGGCGCATCCTCCTCGATCAGCAGTTCGATGACCTGACAGGACAGACCCCGATAGTTCAAGGAACGGCCTAGCAGGGTTTTCAGTTTATCGGGATTCAATGGCAACATGCGCGGTCTCCCAGGGTCATCAACTCCAACATTCCAAAGGCGAGAACAAAGGCGATGGTGAAGGTTCTTTTCGTCTGCATGGGCAATATCTGTCGTTCCCCCATGGCCGAGGGCGCGTTCCGGCGCTTGCTGGCAAGCGTCGATTTGGCCGAAAAGATTGTCGTGGATTCGGCCGGCACCCACTCCTACCACATCGGCTCGCCGCCCGATACGCGCAGCCAAGCGACGGCTCTAGGCCGGGGGGTGGATTTGCGTCACCTGCGCGCCCGGCAGGTCACGACCGCCGATTTGGTTGAATTCGATTATGTGCTGGCGATGGATCGGGACAATTTCGACCATCTGCTGGCGCTCGGCAAGGAGCCGGAAGTACGGCACCGTATTCGACTGTTCCTGGATTTTGCCCCGGATTTGCCCGAACGAGAAGTGCCCGATCCGTACTACGGCGGTTCGGGCGGCTTCGAACGGGTCATGGACTTGGTCGAGGAAGCGGCTCGGGGCCTGCTGATCGACATTCGGGAACGTTACCGGATTTGAACGGGATTCACCGAAAAGCACAAGGGGCTGGAATTCCAGCCCCTTTGCTTTACATCGTCAAATCGCTGGCTTGTCGTCGATGCTCGGTTCTGGCCATGGTGGCGGTGGCGGCGCGATCGATTCCGTCGTGGCGATTTCCAGTTCAGTCGGCGCGGACAGTTCGGGCGCGGCAACTTCCGGTTTAGCCGGCGCGAACGGTTCGGGCGCGACCATCGCCGGTTCGGTCGGCGCGGACGGTTCGGGCACGGCAACCTCTGGTTCGGGCACGGCAACCTCTGGTTCGACCACGGCAACCTCTGGTTCGACCACGCTGGCCGGTTCCGCCCGAGATGGGGCGTCGATAGCAGTTTCGGCGATAACGGCCGCGGGGGTTACCACCTCGGCTTCGACAGGAGCTGGAACCACAGCGGGTTCTTCCACGGGCGGCGCGTCGGTGACTACATCCTCGGGCGTGGAGAGAGCGATGGGTGCCTCGGTTTCACCAATATTGGCTTGGGGCGAGGTTTCGGGCATCGGGGTTGTGAATTCCTCCACCAACGCTTCAACCTCGGATTTGGGAGCCAACTCGGGCGCGGTGACCGCTGGATGATCCGCCCGCGCGGCCTTTTCCTCGGCGACGGGATATTCCAGCGGTGATGGCGGCGGCGCAAGGGCTTCCTTGTCGGAAGATAACGCGGCGTTTCCAGATTCGGCCTTGGCGGCAACAATCGCGTCATGGGGCAGGCGTGGGCGGCCGTTGCGGATGCGCCGCTGCGTGGCCGCCGTCATGGCTGGATTTGGCGGCGCCGAGGCAGCCGGTGTCGTGGCTCCCTCGGGTTCCTGGCCTTGATCACCCGAATCGAAGCCTTCCTCGCTATCCTCGCCCGATTCCGGGTTTACCGGAGCAGTCCCACCTGAAGGAGGCGCTTCGCCCCGCCGCCGCCGCCGCCCGCCCCGCCGCCCACGCCGCCCGCGCGGTCCAGGACTTTCATCCTCGGTTTCGGGGACGGCGGTGACATCCTCGGCATCCTCGGCCGGAACCACCGCGGACTTGGCTGCTAGCATGGGTTCGGGCCGTAAATCCTCGACCGGCGCCGCGAGCGTGGCAGCCGGTTCAGCAGTGGTCGGCGCGGCAACAAGTTTGGCGGTCGGCGTTTCCGCACCGGATTCCGCTTCGGGCCGCCGCCCAGTCCGGTCGCGGCGCTGCCGATCCGGCTTGGCCGAACGTGCGTCCGTCCGGGTGGATCGTCCATCATGGTCTGGACGCGGGGGCTGTCCGAACAGACTGCTCCACAACCAGCCAAAGAAACCGGGGTTGACTTCGGGTTTCGGCGTGGGCGGCGGCGGCGTGGGCGCCGGCGTGGACGGCGCGACGCCCCTGACCACCGGCTCTTCGTCCACGCCCCGCACCGCCGGGCTGGCTTTCGCCTCGACCTGTTCCTCGTAATCCTCGGTCAGCGCATAGGACCGGATTTGCTCTTCCGACAGTTCGTCCACCCGCAACCGATTCAGCTTGAAATGCGGCGTTTCCAGCGACTCATTCGGGATCAGCAGGACGCCGACCCGATGGCGCTGTTCGATGGCGCGAATCGCTTCCCGCTTTTCATTCAGCAAGAAAGTGGCAACCTTGACCGGCAATTGAACCACGACCCGGCCGGTTCGGTCTTTCATCGCCTCTTCCTGGATCAACCGCAGCACGCTCAGCGCCAACGAATCGATGTTGCGAATGGTGCCCTGGCCGTTGCAGCGCGGACAGATCCGGTGGCTGGCTTCATCCAGCGACGGACTCAGCCGCTGCCGCGACATTTCCAGCAAGCCGAAGCGGGAGATGCGTCCGACCTGCACTCGGGCACGGTCCATCTTCAACGCCTCGCGCAACCGAGTTTCCACCTCGCGCTGGTTGCGGGCGAGATTCATGTCGATGAAATCGATGACGATCAATCCGCCCAGGTCGCGCAATCGCAATTGCCGGGCGATTTCCTCGGCCGCTTCCAGATTGGTGGTGAGCGCGGTTTCCTCGATGTCGCTGCCCTTGGTGGCGCGGGCCGAATTGATGTCGATCGAAACCAGGGCCTCGGTGTAGTCGATCACGATGCCGCCGCCCGAAGGTAAGCTCACTTCACGCTGGTAGGCGGTCTCGATCTGGGATTCGATCTGGAAGCGGGTGAACAGCGGGATACTGTCTTGATACAGCTTGAGCTTGTTCAAGTTGTGCGGCATCACCTGCTGCATGAAGTCCTGGGCCTGGCGATGGACAGCGAGATTGTCCACCAGGATTTCGCCGATGTCCGCGCGCAGATAATCACGTAGGGCGCGGATGATGATGTTGCTTTCCTGATAGATCAGGAACGGGGCTTTTTTCTGGCTGGATGCGGTTTCAATGGCTTTCCACAAGTGCAGCAGATAATCCATGTCCCACTGCAACTCCTCTTGCGAACGTCCCACGCCGGCGGTGCGCACGATCAGACCCATGCCGTCGGGAATGTCGAGACTACTCATGACCTCGCGGATTTCCTGGCGATCCTCGCCCTCAATCCGCCGCGACACGCCGCCAGCGCGCGGGTTGTTGGGCATCAGCACCAGATAGCGCCCGGCCAGGCTGATGAAGGTGGTCAGCGCCGCGCCCTTGTTACCGCGCTCCTCCTTTTCCACCTGCACCATGATTTCCTGACCTTCCTTGATAGCCTCGCGAATGCTGGGGCGGCCACCCTCGGCGACGTGGGTGTCGAAGTAGCTACGGTTGATTTCCTTGAAGGGCAGAAAACCGTGCCGGTCGGCGCCATAGTCCACGAACGCCGCTTCCAATCCCGGCTCGATGCGGGTGACTCGGCCCTTGTAGACGTTGGATTTCTTCTGCTCGCGCGAAGGGGTTTCGATGTCGAGGTCGTAAAGTTTCTGGCCATCCACGAGGGCCACGCGCAACTCTTCCTGCTGAGTCGCGTTGATCAGCATGCGTTTCATGGTGAAATTCCCTGCGCTCAACCATCACCACTGGTAACGCGGTGGTTGTCGCCGAGGCGTCGCTAGAATGGGGAATGGCCCGGAGGATGGAAATCCAGAACATCGGACGAACCCAAAATACGCCGCGGAAAGCATGACCAGTTGGCTGGGAGCGCGGTCAAGCGCCGCTCAAGGAAGGTTGGGGTCGAGCGGCGGACAAACCCGTTAAACCAAGCCCGCCCGCCGGTTGACTGGCGCGCGGGTACGAAAACCGATATGGTGTATTGATCCAGTTTCGCCGGCCGTTCGCGGCCCTTTCGGCGACAACGTCCGTAACTATAACAGTCCGACCGCCACGCATCAAATTCATGACGGCTTCCCCTGTTTCCCCTGGCGTGCGCCATTTGGCCATCGCCGCCGATCACGCCGGCCAACGCCTCGACAATTTTCTGCTGCGCGAGCTCAAGGGCGCCCCCAAGAGCCTGATCTATCGCATCGTTCGTACTGGCGAGGTGCGGCTGAACGGGGGGCGGGTCCAGCCGGATCGCCGGCTCCAGGCTGGTGACGTCCTACGAATTCCGCCGGTGCGGCTGGGAGAACGTCAGGAACGGCCGCTCCGCGTACCGCCGGGCCTGGCGGAACGGCTACGGGAGGCGGTGCTGTACGAGGACCGCGAGATTCTGGTGCTCGACAAGCCGGCCGGCCTGGCGGCGCACGGGGGCAGCGGGCTGGAATACGGGGTGATCGAATTATTGCGGGCTCTGCGGCCGGAGGAACCGTTTCTGGAACTGGCGCACCGGTTGGACCGCGAGACCAGCGGCTGTTTGGCGCTGGCAAAGACCCCAGCGGCATTGCGCGCGATTCAGGACGCCTTGCGGGCCGGTCGAGTGGAAAAGCGCTATCTGGCGCTAGCGCGCGGCTATTGGAATCACGGCCCGCGCGAGGTTAATCAACCCCTGCGCCGCAGCGTGTTGCGTGGCGGAGAGCGGATGGTGGAAGTATTGGACGACGGCAAGCCGGCCCGGACGTACTTCCGACCGGTCAGCTTGCACAAACCGGCTTCGCTGCTGGAAGCCCGCATCACCACCGGTCGCACCCATCAGATTCGCGTCCACGCCGCTCATGTCGATCATCCGCTGGCCGGCGACGAGAAGTACGGCGACGCCGACTTCAACCGGCTGATGGCGAAGCAATACAGCCTACGCCGAATGTTCTTGCACGCGCACAGCCTGAACCTGCCACTGGGTGGTCGAGATATCGCGGTCAGCGCTCCGCTGGACGCCGAACTCAAGGCGGTGCTGGACCGGCTCGGCGCCCCGAACCCACGTCGAACCTGAGTGAGAAGCCGCCATGAGCGACCCAAATCCGAACACGAATCTGCCCGGCGACGAGCGCTGGGCGCGTGATACCCTGACCAAGTTGGCGTTCGCCGCCGTGACCGAGCAACGGCGAGCGCGGCGTTGGGGAATTTTCTTCAAATTCCTGTTTTTCGCTTATCTGATGGGGCTGCTGGTGCTAGCCTGGCCGGACAATCTCGGCAACGCGACCGCCGCCGCCAAGAAGCACACGGCGGTGGTGCGGGTGAACGGCTTGATTTCCAGCGGTACCGAAGCCAGCGCCAAGAACATCATTGAGGCATTACGCAAGGCGTTCAAGGACGAGAAAACGGTCGGCGTCGTGGTGGAAATCAACAGCCCCGGCGGCAGTCCGGTGCAAGCTGGCGAGATTTACGACGAGATTCAGAGGTTGCGCCAGCAGTATCCTAAGCTACCGGTCCACGCGGTAGCCAGCGATGTGTGCGCCTCGGGGGGGTACTACATCGCGGCGGCGGCCCAGAAGATTTACGCTAACAAGGCGAGCATCGTCGGCTCCATCGGGGTACGGATGGATAGCTTCGGCTTTACCGACGCGATGGCCAAATTGGGAATCGAGCGGCGGGCCTACACGGCGGGAAACAACAAGGATTTTCTAGATCCGTTCAAGCCGGTGAATCCGGAGGAAGTTCGGCACCTGCAAGGGATGCTGGACGCGATTCACCAGCAATTCATCGCGGCAGTCAAACAGGGTCGGGGCGAGCGGCTAAAAGACAATCCCGAGGTATTCAGCGGCTTGATGTGGACCGGCGAGCAGAGCGTCGGGCTGGGGCTGGTCGATGCCCTGGGCAGCACTCGCCATGTCGCCGAGGAGGTTATCGGCGAGAAAACCATCGTGGATTATACCAAGCACACCCGCTGGCTCGATCGACTGCTCGACGGCACAGAGGCCGATCTGGGCGGGGCGCTGTTGAAGGCGTTGGGACTGGATGGAACGGCGCGGTGGCGGTAGGAACCTGTTGGTAGTGTTCCAGATATGGATGTGTTATCTCTTTAGCTTTGAATTCATTTAGGTATTTTTAATCTTTTTAAGGAATTTCAATATGGCTTTAATTCCTGTCCTTTACCCCATTTGTGGTCAAAATAAAATTTCAAAACGTGGGAAAACAGAGAACGGGAAACGGCGCTACTTTTGTTGGCATCCATAATGCTCTGTCAAGATATTTATCTTAGACTACGATTACAACGGATATTTACTTGGAGTCAAAAAAAGATCATTGATATGGCGATCAATGGTAGCAGCGTTCGCGATACGGCGCGAGTTTTAGAAATCAGTCCGACCACCGTCATCAATGAGTTAAAAAATCTTGCCTTGAGTTGGCCAATCGAGCCGTGCTGAATAGCTTAAACCCACATGAAGTGGCCGTTTATATTCAATAGGTTGAAGATCAAGAAGCCGAGCTGGACGAGATGTGGAGCTACGTTCAGAGCCAAGAACATCAGCGTTGGCTATAGCATGCCATCGATCCAAATACCGGGAAAATTCTTGCTTATACCCTCGACGATCACAAAGACGAAGCGTTCCTAAACCTCAAAGAACTTCTAGAACCTTTGACCACCAGCACGTCGATTTCCAGCGTATCGCCGCCCAGGCATTTCTTCACCCGCTGGCTGACCATCTGCACCGGAATCCCGCGCTCGCTGAACACCCGTTCGCAGGCCAGCGCGACCTGGTTTTCCATAAACGGGCCCCGTTGCCCACCCAGGTCGCCTACCAGTCGCGCCGTCTCCTGGAACTTGCGGTCGGTTTCCTTTTACGCGCGCAGGAGTTCACGTCTGACCCTGAGCGAGTTCCTTGACAGAGTCAATATCTGGTCATAAGTAGTTGCCATTGCTATCCGCCTTTATGGTTATTGATTCTTTAACTTTAGAGGATGGCCGGCTATTTCCTCACCGGGCACTCGTCAACCAGTTCCACCTTCCCGGTTTCGTCCACCGCTTCCAGCCGCACGGTGAAGCCCCACAGCCGGTGCAGGTGCTTGAGCACCTCCCGGGTGCTGTCTGGGTGCAGCGGTCGACGGTGATAGCGGGTGTGGCGCAGAGTCAGCGACCGATCTTGGCGGTGGGCGACATTCCAGACCTGGATGTTGGGCTCGCGGCTGCCGAGGTTGTATTGGTCGGCCAGCGCCAGCCGCAGCCGCCGATAGCCGGCATCGTCGTGGATGGCGGTGATTTCCAGCTCAGCTTCGGTATCGTCGTCCAGCACCGCGAACAGCTTGAAATCGCGCATCACCCTGGGCGACAGGTATTGAGCGATGAAACTTTCATCCTTGAAGTTGCGCATGGCGAAGTCCAGCACCTTGAGCCAGTCCTGGCCGGCG